>NZ_JBFRDK010000126.1:0-19319 GCF_052113545.1 Paenibacillus sp. TAF43_2 | reverse complement strand
CAAATTAATGGAAGAAACGCAATTTCATGGGAAGAGAAGTTTGCGCTGGATGTTTGGTATGTTGAGAATTGGAGCATTTTGCTTGATTTGAAAATTCTGTTTCAAACCTTCTTAAAGGTTGTCCGTCCGGAAGGGATAAGTAATGCAAATCATGCAACGATGCCAATGTTTAAAGGGAGTGTCTCGAATCATGAAGGCTAATGAATTGAATCTTTTATTTACAAGTTCGGGTAGAAGAGTATCACTCATCAAGAAATTTAAAGAGGCTTATGCGCTTCACGGTATTAATGGGAAAATTGTAACGGCTGATGTTAAGACTACTGCGCCAACAGCCTTTATGAGTGATCGGCATGTATTAGTTCCTAGAGTAGTTGAACAGCATTATTTGGAGACACTCCTTGCGATCTGCGTGGATGAGAATATTCATCTTCTCATTCCATTAATTGATTCAGAGCTCGTTCTGCTAGCTGCTAATCGTTCTTTATTTGAAGAAATAGGTGTGAAATTGCTTTTATCCAGCAGTGAATTAAATGAAATTACGTTTGATAAAGAGAAGACCTATCGGTTTTTCTCTGAAAACGATATTCGGACGCCTAAAGTATACAGCGAAGATGAGATTCACGAAAAAAACTATCAGTTTCCGTTAATGATTAAACCAAGAAACGGCAGCTCCAGCCAAGGCGTCACAAAAATTAAAAATGAGAAGGAGCTCCATTTTTTTAAAGAGTACATACCTAATGCGATGATTCAAGAGTTTGTAACCGGCGAGGAATATACCATCGACGTCATGGTGGATTTCTTTGGGAATATAAAAACAATTGTGCCTAGACTTCGGCTCGAAACAAGAGCAGGAGAAGTAAGCAAAGGGATTACGATGAAAAATCAGGATGTCATAAATGCAGCCGAGCATGTCGTACGTGCATTGCCAGGTCCCGTAGGATGTATAACATTGCAATGCTTTAAACAAGCAAACGGTGAGATTACTTTTATAGAAATCAATCCTCGTTTTGGTGGAGGCGTTCCACTAGCTATTGAAGCAGGCGCGGATTTCCCTTTATGGACCATTAGGCTGGGTCGCGGGGAAACGCTTGATGAGGGACAGGATAATAGCTGGTGCGATCAACTGACGATGCTTCGATACGATGAGGCTATTTTTACAAAGGATATCTCCTATGACCATTAAGGCTATAGTGTTTGATATGGATGATACATTATATGAAGAGAAGCAGTATGTCATCAGTGGTTTTAAAGCTGTAGATCAGTATATTATTGAACAATTCGGTGTAACTGGTTTTTTTGAATCAGCGGTTAAATTATTTCATTCCGGAATAAGAGAGTTCATTTTTAATAAGGTTCTTGATCAGCTTGGAGTAGAGTATGGGGATTCTACTATAAAAATATTAATCAATTGTTATCGATCTCATATACCAGAAATTCATTTGGCAGAAGACGCGAAGTGGGTGCTGGAGCATCTATCATCAGAGGTCAAATTAGCTCTTATTTCTGACGGATATCTCAATGCTCAACAGCAAAAGGTTCACGCTTTAAAGCTGGCAGACAGATTTGAAGTCATTGTTTTGTCAGATGAATACGGCAGAGAAAATTGGAAGCCAAGCCCGTTAGTTTACGAAGAGGTCAGCAGGAAACTGCAGATCGATCACAATCAATGCATGTATGTTGGAGATAATGTGAAAAAGGATTTCGTAACCGCGAAGCAGCTGGGATGGACCACGGTCCATATTCAAAGGGGAAATGGCGAATACGCAAACGCTAATGTTACGCCGGAGTATGAGGCACATTACCGTATTGATAGTTTAAGAAAGCTTCCTGATCTTTACGCTTGCAAACATATGTTTATTAAGGATGGTGAATCTGTTCATGTTAGCTGAGCCAAAGTTTATTTATCTTTCCCCGCCACATATGAGTGGAACTGAACAACAATATATCCACGAAGCATTCGCTACGAATTGGATAGCACCGCTCGGTCCCCATGTTGATGCCTTCGAGAAAGAAATGGCTGCATATGCTGGCGTTAAAGATGCAGTTGCAGTAAGCTCTGGAACGGCAGCGATTCATTTGGCGCTTCGTTTGCTGCATGTCAAGAAAGGCGATTTCGTATTTTGCTCAAGCTTAACTTTTGTAGCGAGTGCTAATCCGATTTTGTACGTTGGAGCCGAACCTGTATTTATCGATTCGGAGTTTGACACATGGAATATGTCACCACAAGCGCTAGAGCGAGCTTTAGAGAAGGCTAATCAGGAAGGGAATTTGCCAAAAGCAGTTGTCGTTGTTCATCTGTATGGGCAAAGTGCCAAAATGGATGAAATTATCGCTTTATGCAATCAATATGAGGTTCCTATCATTGAAGATTCCGCGGAGTCTCTTGGATCAAGTTATAAGGGGAAAAAGAGCGGCTCTTTCGGAAAATTTGGCATTTATTCTTTTAACGGCAACAAAATAATAACTACATCGGGTGGCGGAATGCTGGTATCGGATGATGAAGAAGTGCTGCGAAGAGCACGGTTTTTGGCAACGCAAGCGAGAGACGCAGCTCCTCATTATCAGCATAGTGATATGGGTTATAATTACCGATTAAGCAACCTGCTTGCTGGTGTAGGAAGAGCGCAATTAGAAGTTTTGGATGAAAGAGTAATAGCGAGGAGAAACATTTTTGACCGTTATAAAAGAGAATTGGGCCATTTGCCAGGGCTTCAGTTTATGCCTGAGTTAGAGAACACCAGATCAAATAGATGGCTAACTACGATAACCTTGGATTTGCAAGAATCAGGTATTTCCGTGCATTATTTACTAGAGGCATTTGGTAAAGCGAAGATTGAAGCGCGTCATGTATGGAAGCCGTTGCACTTGCAGCCTTTATTCAAAGAAAACACTTATTACTCGCATGAAGAAGGCATCAACGTGTCGGAGCAGCTATTTGAAACAGGTATTTGTTTACCTTCAGGTTCAAGTATGTCGGAGGACGAACAATCGCGAGTGATCAATTGTATTCAATCTGTATATGCTGAAGCGTCTATTACCTATCAACATAGCAATGTTAATGTTTCATAATTTCACAGTGTCAGGCGGTAAATAGATTGACAACCGACTGAAGAGGTGATAATCTGTACTTGTGTTCGTTTTATAGAACAAAAATAAGATTTTTGTTCGCTGTGAGTTCATCAATATGAAGGAGAAATTCATGAATAACGACGTCTCACTCCAAAAGGAAGAACTGTCTGACGAATTGAGACTGCTTCTTTCGATCCTTGTTATGGATCATGGAGCTAAAATAACTTTTGATATACAGGAGCTGCTCCATAAGACGGATTGGGACAAATTTATAGAGTTAGCAAGACATCATCGTGTTTTTCCCACTCTCAATCTCAAGCTGCAAAAAATGAAGTCAACCGATATCCCTACTTTTGTAACTCAAATGTTTCATCGCGACTATTATCGCAACACTCTGCAGATGCTGGCACTCAGCGGAGAGATGGAACAGCTGGCTAAGGTGTTCTCTGAGAACGGCATTCGTTCGCTCTTTCTTAAAGGGCCAGTCATTGCTGCTGACTTATATGGAGACGTATCACTTCGTACATCATGTGATCTGGATTTCCTAATTCCAATCAAGGATTTAGAACGTGCTGAAGCTTTGCTCGTATCGCTCGGGTATGTAAAAGATGATTATATCGAATCGGTCTTAAATGACTGGAAATGGCGTCATCATCATACGGCCTTTGTCCATCCAGACAAAGCGATTAAGGTTGAGGTTCATTGGCGACTTAATCCTGCACCTGCAAAGGAACCGAAATTTGATGATTTATGGGAGCGTAGAAGACAGAGCTCACTCATTTCAAGACCAATCTATTATCTCGGTAGAGAAGATTTATTTATGTTTCTCGTATCTCACGGCGCTCGCCATGGTTGGTCCAGACTTCGTTGGCTGCTAGATATTAAACAACTGGTAAATCAAAAAGTAGATTGGCCGAAATTAATTCGATTGCTGAGGAAGCATCAATTTGCTCATATCGGGGGGCAAGCACTTCTATTAGTAGCTAGATTAATGGCAACTCCCTTACGTGAAGAAATGAAGCCACTAATAACGGATAGAAAAGCCGAATGGTCAGCAGAGGACGCAATGTATTATGTTCATCGAATCATAAACTTGCATACTCCGCCCATACCGGAGGAAGTAGATCGCTATCATAAAAAATATTTGTTTGGGCTTTTGACGACAAGACAAAAACTATTATTTATGGCGAGTTTTCTATACCCATACCCAAAGGACGCCATTACGTTACCGCTGCCAAAATCTCTCCACTTTCTGTATTTTCCACTACGTCCATTTTTATGGAGTTGGAGAAAGATAAGAAAGCAAGGAAAGGCGTAGGGTAATCCTGCTATTGAATAGGAGAACGAAATGAGAAATGTATTAATTGCTTCTTATGATATGGAGGTCGGCGGTGTAGAAAGAAGTCTTGCCGGCATGCTGGATGAGTTTGACTATAACAAATATGAAATTGATCTTATGTTATATCGCCATAAAGGAGACTTTATGGGTTTATTGTCAGGCAAAGCTAATTTACTTGGTGAAATTCCTCAATATGCATCGTTTCGCAAATCAATCAGTGAAACATTAAATGAAAAACAGCTAAGGATAGGCGCCTCTCGCGTACTCGCAAAGGCTCATTCGGCTGTATTAGGAAAAGTTAAAGGCATAGAAGAAATGGGATATTATCAACTGCAGTTAATGTGGAAATATGCACTTCCTTTTCTTCCTGAATGCGAGAAAGATTACGATGTTGCAATCAGCTACTTATGGCCACATTATTTTGTAGCGGATAAGGTAAGAGCAGGAAAAAAAATTGCTTGGATCCATACGGATTACTCGACTGTAGTAACTAATCGTCAGCAGGACTTAAAGATGTGGGAAAAATTTGATTATATAATCGCAGTTTCAGATGCATGTAGAGATTCCTTTCTGGAGAGTTATGTTTCACTAAAGGATAAAGTTGTAGTTATTGAAAATATGATCTCTCCTGAACTTGTAAGAACATTGGCAAAGGAAACAGTAATGGATAATCCTATGGATAATGACTTCAGGTTTAAGCTGTTATCAGTGGGAAGATTATGCCATCAAAAAGGCTTCGATCAAGCAATAAAAGCATTTAAGCAGCTTGTAGATAAGGGTTATAACGATATGGTCTGGTATGTAGTAGGATATGGCGATGATGAAGCGATGCTGCGAGAGCTTATCGAAGAAAACAAGCTAGAGGGTCGTTTTATTTTACTCGGTAAACAAACCAATCCCTATCCTTATGTGAGCAAATGCGATTTGTATGTGCAGCCGTCTAGATATGAAGGAAAAGCGGTGACAGTAACGGAAGCCAAAATTCTTGGAAAACCAATTGTCATAACAAATTACCCTACTGCTCCAAGTCAAGTTGACCACGGTATAGATGGTTACATAACTGATATGTCGATTAATGGAATTGCTGCTGGAATTGAAACGCTATTTCGTGATATAGCCCTCAGAGAGAGTCTTTCTACTAATTGTAGACATTCTAACTATAGTAACGGAAATGAGATGGATAAGCTCTATGAGCTCATTACAACTGGAGGGAGGAGCAGTAGGTGAACGTAAAGGTAAGCATAATTGTACCTGTATTCAATGCAGAACCTTATTTAAGGGAATGTATTGATTCCCTGCTGTCTCAGACAATTAGTGAAATGGAGTTCATATTTATAGATGATGGATCTACGGATAACAGCGCAGCTACTATAGAGAGCTATCAAAACTTAGAATCACGTATTATCCTCATTCAACAACAAAATCAAGGTGTAAGTGTTGCAAGAAATGTTGGTCTAATGATTGCAACTGGACAATATATTGGGTTTGTTGATGCGGACGATTACGTTGAACCAGATATGTATGAACGGCTCTATACGGCGGCAATTAAAGAGAACTGTGATGTAGTGCTTTCGAACTTTGAGAGCGAGATTGAGGGCAATCATGTCATAACGAATTACTCTTTTCCCAAAGATGTTTTGCTAACAGCGGAATTTATTCGGAAAGAGGTTTTACCTGCTTTTCTGAAAACAGAAACGTTGAATACAGCATGCAATAAGCTCTACCGAAATGCATTAATTAAAGAGCATGCTATACGTTTTCCTGAACGAGTAGCTCTCGGTGAAGACGGCATGTTTAATATGATATTTTTCAGTTTTGCGATCAGTATGAAATATCTTGATTATATCGGCTATCATTACCGTGAAGTCAGCGGGAGTGCAACTAGAAATGTGATTCAGAAGGATTATTTTCAGAGAGCATTGGAGGTTTTTGGCTCTGACCCGCCAGTATATTATGCGCAGATATTGGACCTAGATACGATTAAACAACTGAAATCGATTAAATTAATACATAGTGTTATGGCATATATCCATATTTACTTAAGGCCAACAGAAGATTTAAGCATTAATAAACAGTTTAGCTATGTTCGTAAAATGATAGCAAATGATGATGTAAGAAATGCATTGCCTATCTATAAGAAGGAAATGGAGCTTGTACTCGGACGCTATCAGAAACTAATTCTTCATTTAATGAATAAGCAATCGATATTAGGCTTGTATTGTCTTACGTCCTACAGCAGATTCAGAAATAAGAAGTAGCGGGGGATTTATTATGAAGATTATGATGTTTGCCCATGAGAGTAGTCTCAATCGAGGGTGTGAAGCGATTGTTCGTTCATCAACAGCCATTTTAAAGGAGAAAATAGGAGGTGCTAAAGTATATTTAGCCTCATCGCAGCCGGAAACCGATAAGGTGATTTCCAAGCTGGACGGAATTTATGATGGTTCCACACGTTCCATAAAAAGATACTCATATGATTGGTTATTGTCATCGCTAAAAATGAAGCTATTTCAAGATGAGTCCTATGCACTTGGAGTGATTCATCATAACATTATTGAAAAAATAAAGGATATGGATGTTTGTCTATCTATTGGCGGGGATAATTACTGCTATGGCGAGCAGCCTGGATGGTATGAAATTGACAAGCGCGTTAAAGCTCAAGGTAAGAAATTGGTTCTTTGGGGATGCTCGATCGGAGAAGAAGATATGACTCCCAGAAAATTGGAGGATTTGCAGCTGTTTGACTTAATTCTTTCACGGGAGTCGCTAACCTACAACATGCTGGTCAGCAAGGGACTGAAGAATGTTAAGTTATGTGCTGACCCAGCTTTCACAATGGAGAAGGAAGAGCTTGCGCTCCCTAAAGGCTGGCAGGAGGGAAATACGCTGGGACTAAACTTTAGTCCATTAGTGTGGAAGAGAAATAAGCAGTCTCAAGCTGCAGTTGATGAGCTGATTCAGCATATTTTGAAAACTACAGACATGACGATCGCTTTAACCCCACATGTCATTATACAAGGTAATAATGATTATGAGGTGCTGAGCAGCTATTACGAAACTTACAAGGATACTGGAAGAGTAGTGCTCTTGCCTGACAACCTAACAGCCATTCAATACAAAGGATATATTGCTAGAATGAGATTTTTTATTGGTGCAAGGACACATGCAACGATTGCAGCATATTCCAATTACGTACCAACGATGGTGTTAGGATATAGTGTTAAATCAAAAGGTATCGCTAGAGATATTTTTGGAGAAGAAAAGCTTGTTTTAGGCATTGATGAAATATCAGATAGCCGGCGTTTGATCGGGAAATTCGATGAAATGGTTGGAGAAGAGGCAGAACTGAAAAATAGGCTTAAGCAAGCCATCCCTGAAATTAAGAAAATGTCTTATAAAGCGGTTAATTATTTAAGCGAGCTAGCATGAGGTGAAGATGAGGAAAAAATTATTGTTTGTCATTCCTAGCTTAACCGCAGGAGGAGCAGAGAGAAGCCTGATTAATTTGCTAGCTATCTTAGACTTTAAACGATATGAGGTCGATTTATTTATGTTCAACCATGAGGGTCTTTTTATGGAGTTAATTCCTGAAGACGTTCATGTACTGCCTTTGCCGGAGAACTATAGCCATTTTGTCATGCCCATACGAAGTGCTGTATCGAAATTTTTATTGGATAAGAATGCGATGCTTGCTTTTAACAGAATCATGTTCAGTTATAAGAATAGAGCATCTAATAATGTAAGTATTGGAGAACAAAAAAGCTGGAAATACATGGCGAGTTCCATTGGAAAAATGGATAAGAAGTATGATGTTGCCATTGCTTTCTTGGAGAAAACATCTATTTATTTCTGCACTGAGAAGGTAGAAGCTTCTAAGAAAATAGGCTGGGTACATAATGATTACGATAAATTAGGAATGGATCCTGATTTTGATTTGGATTATTTTCAGAAGCTGGATCATATCGTTACGGTTTCTGAGGAGTGCGGACATATTTTAAAACGTAGATTTCCAAATCAAAATAATAAAGTTGAGGTTATTCACAATATCGTGTCACCAAAAGTAATAAAACAGCTTTCGGAAAAAGGATCTCATGATGTATTTGGGAGAAAGGAAAAAGAAACTGTCATTCTTTCAATTGGTAGGCTTAATACACAGAAAGGATTTGAGCTTGCTATCGAAGCTTGCGGCATAATGAAGGTTTGGGGAATTCCATTCCAATGGAACATTATTGGTGAAGGGGAAGAGAGACAAAATCTTTTAGAGCTTATTGATGCAGCCGGTTTGGAGCAGCATGTGAAGCTCTTAGGTTTGAAATCAAATCCATACCCCTATATAAAACAAGCAGATATTTATGCTCAGACATCGCGTTTTGAAGGAAAGGCTATTGCAATCGACGAGGCGAAAATATTAAACAAACCTATTTTGATTACCAATTTTAGTACAGCAAGGGATCAACTTGAGGATGGTGTTGAGGGACTAATTGTAGACATGAATGCAGAAGCAATCGCGCATGGAATAGCCAGACTTATTCAAAACCAGAGTTTAAGCAAACAGATGAGCGAGCATTTGTCACAGCTGGAATTAGGCACGGAAGAGGAGATAAATAAGCTGTACAGCTTACTTGGATAGGTGGTTGGCATGAAGAAAAAACTTTTATTTATTATGAATAATTTGAATTGCGGCGGAGCTGAGAAGTCACTTCTTTCATTGCTGCAAACGATAGATTATTCCAAATATGATGTGGATCTATTTTTATTCAAGCATGAAGGAATCTTTATGAGCAAGCTCCCAAAGCAAGTAAATATGTTAGAAGAGCCTCATCACTATAGGTACTTCGATATGTCTATCAAGACAGCTATTATGGATTGTTTAAAGCATGGCAAATTCTCAGTTGCACTGTTTAGACTGCTTGCGGGTTACATCTTTTATACAGAGAAAAACGCAGCAAGACGGGAACAACGCGTATGGAAATATTTATCTTATACAATGCCTGCATTATCAGGAACTTATGATGCAGCAATTGGTTATCTGGAGAAAAACCCTGTTTATTTTGGTATAGAAAAGGTAAAGGCCAAGAAAAAGATTGGTTATATTCATAATGATTATAATAAACTTCAAATGGATTCAAATATTGATAATAAATATTTTGAGTATTTGGATCATCTTGTAACGGTTTCAGACATTTGTGGTGAAGTATTGGAGCAAAGATTTCCTCAATTTAAGAGGAAAGTTGAAGTCGTTCAAAATATTGTGTCACCTACGCTTATCCACGAGATGTCTCTTGAGAGCAGCAATGTATATAACAATAAAAGCACAACTATTTTATCAATAGGTAGGCTGAATCAACAGAAAGGCTTTGAAATGGCTGTAGAAGCCTGCAAAAAACTAGTGGAGATAGGTTATGACATTAGGTGGTATGTCATTGGTGAAGGAGAGGAGCGAAGCAAGCTTGAACTGATTATTAATGAGTATCAGCTATGTGATCATTTTTATTTGATTGGTATTAAAGATAATCCATATCCTTATATCAGAGAAGCAGACATTTATGTTCAGCCTTCTCGTTTTGAAGGGAAATCGATTGCAATAGATGAAGCGAAAATTTTGAATAAACCAATTGTAGTAACCAACTTCAGTACAGCAAAAGACCAAATTACACATTATGAGAATGGGTTAATTGTAGAAATGAATTCAACTGCAATATCCGAAGGTATTATTGAAGTAATGGAGAGTGAGGCTTTAAGAGACTCATTAATAGAATGTTTATCGAAGGAAAGTTTGGGAACGGAATCGGAGATAGAGAAATTTTATGCGTTAACTTAGGTTAGAACGAAGGAGAGTATATGATGTTAGAAATTATCGCTATTGTATTCATCGTTGTGACGATTATTATCGCATTTATAGACATCTTGCCGATAAGCAAGGATTGGTTAAGCAGAATTTATATCGGAAGGTATACGAATAAACAGGAATGGAATCAATCCATTACGCAAGTGGGCGTAAAATGGCTTAATCATACACCGAAAATAAAGGTAACAGATAATACGAGGCTTATTGCAATAGACATGCTAAAAGGGAATTATTCAAAGAGTGTCATCCAGCATTGGCAGGAGGCATCCTTATTGCTTGGATTAAATGAATGCCTTAAAAATAACGAGGATAAAAGTTTGAAAAACGGAATAGAACAATTTTTAAATGCTAAATTTGATGCAAATGGAAATTGGAAGAATGCACCATCAAATATTGATTCTGCTATTCTTGCTTATGGAGTTATGAAGCTTGAAGGTATCAATATCGAGAGGTTCAAGCCAGCATATGATAGTACTTGGTTATTAATTCAGTCTCACATTGGTGAGGATGGTACTGTTCAATATCGTAATTTTATGAAAAATTATCGGTATGTCGATACGATTGGATTCATTTGCCCATTCCTAGTTACCTACGGATTAAAATATGACAAGCCGGAATGTGTTGAACTAGCGGTAAAGCAGCTGGAGCAATATCAACAAAATGGCATGCTTGATGACCACTATATTCCAAGTCATGCTTACCATATGGATAATGCAATGCCGCTTGGACTTTATGGTTGGGGAAGAGGTCTTGGTTGGCTGGCAATTGGGCTGATCGATGCTTGGCATGAACTTCCAGAAACACATCAGTATAAGCCTAGACTAGAGCATTTTGTAACAAAGTTTGCTAAGTCTATTCTAACTTTTCAAGGAAAAGATGGGAATTGGAACTGGACAGTCACACGTCGTGAGTCACGGGCAGATTCTTCTGCAACTGCTACTTTAGGGTGGTTCTTGCTGCAAGCCTCTCAAATTGAGGAAATAGCGGATGAATGTATGGAAGGTACAGAGCGAGCCATTCAATATTTAATGAAGGTTACTCGAAGAAATGGAGCTGTAGATTTCTCACAAGGTGATACAAAGGATATTGGTGTTTATTCTATGCTGTTTAATGTTCTCCCGTTTACACAAGGGTTTTGTATACGAATTATAAACCATTATAAACATTCGAGGGTTGCATAAAAAGGATGAAAAATGGAAATTAGCAAACCAGAAACAAATCAGCCGTGTATAAAGATATTTAGTATCAAGATTTGTTGTTACAATGGGCTTCGTCAGATAGGAGATTCAAATGAGAATAAAAAGTTCACTCCTTAATATTTCGGCTGGGCTAGGCAATCAAATTATTATAACGGCATTAAGTTTTATTTCGCGTACCGTCTTCATTAACAGCTTAGGAATTGAATACTTGGGGATAAATGGATTGTTTACAAGTATTCTCTCCATGCTTACATTAGCTGAAGCGGGTATTGGCTCAAGCATCATCTATAATTTATACAAGCCAGTAGCTGATAACGATCGACCAAAAATTTTAGCTTTAATGCAATTGTATAAGAAAGCCTATCAGATCATTGCAGGCGTAGTTCTGGTGCTGGGTCTGGGACTTATGCCATTTCTTGATCTATTTATTAAGGAAACAAGCGTTGAAAATATTAGCTTTATTTATGTGCTCTTTCTTATTAATACAGCAGCACCATATTTGTTTGTATACAAGAATTCTTTTTTAAATGTTAATCAGAAAAACTATATTGTAACGATCGTTTTCTCGATTTCTGCCATTATTTCTACGTGCATGAAAATTGCAATCCTCTATTTCACAGAAAACTACATACTCTACTTAACAGTCGAGAGTATCCTGTCCATAATTACCTCTATTATAGTAGCCTATATTGTCGATAAAATGTATCCATTCCTTAGAGAAAAGATAAAGAGAAAACTAGATCCAGAAACGAAAGCTAGCTTCATAAAAAATATGAAAGCTATCATTCTTCAAAATGTCGGGAATTACTTTATTTTTGGCGTAGATAGCATTCTTATTTCTTCATTTGTAAGTATTGCTGCCGTTGGTCTCTATTCCAATTATAAAATGTTGATTGATATATGCCGGACATTTTTGAATCAGGTTTTTACGAATACCTATCATAGTTTAGGCAATTTAGTGGCGAAAGAAAGTGCTGAGGCTATTTATCGTATTTTCAAAGTCACTTATCTACTTAATTTCTGGTTATATTCATTGTTATCAATCATGCTTTATCTGATGGTTGAGCCATTCATCGATATTTGGATAGGCACTGAGTTTAAGATGACGAATATTGTACTTCTTGTACTTGTCATCGCATTTTATGAGAGAGGAATGCGAAATTCACTAAGTGCAGTAAAAATAACTGCAGGCATATTTCATGAGGATCGGTTTTCCCCAATGTTTCAAGCCGTGATTAACTTAGGTGTTTCTCTAATTTTTGTAAAATTATGGGGTATCGCAGGTATTTTTGCAGGATCCGTAATAAGTGCATTAATGATCCCTTTTTGGTATACGCCTTGGTTAGTTTATAAGAAGGTTTTCCATCAGCCTGTTGGCCTCTATTATCGCAGTTATGTGTACTATACAATTATTGGTGCTGTTACATGTCTAATTGCTACTAGAGTTATTAAACTAATACCTTCAAATACACTATTAGAGCTAATTTTTCAGAGCGTCCTTTGCTTTATTCTAGTTAATATTATTTACGTTGCACTCTTTTATAGAACGGCGGAATTTAAATATTTATTCGTTGTTGCTCGTTCATTGCTGCTTAAGCTGCCGAAAGTAAGCACAATTTATCATAAGACAATTAAACGCAAACGTCATATGGAAGTTGGCGGAACTAAGTAACCTTTCTCTGACAAGCTACATATGTTAAGAGTAAAACGGAGGTGAAAGTTATGCAGCAATATGGGTCATACCGAATTGAACTTGATCGTTTTAATATAAGCAATGACAGATCGAATGCTGCCGCAACAACAAGTGGGATAAATGAAGCTATTGCATGGGCAAAGTCTGAGGGCTATCAACATATTATTCTGCCCAGTGGAACTTATTGCGTAAGAATGGATCCTAGTTCCTTAGTTGCTATTAAACTACTAAGCGGTATTCATCTAGAGTTGGAACTAGGCTGCTCCATTGAAATGGAAACAAATTCATCACCGAGTTATTCAATCGTTGAAATGAGAAAAATTACTCATGCCAAGTTATCCGGCGGGAAATTAACGGGTGACAAGAAAACGCATGTGTACGAGATTTATGTTAACTTCACTAGAGGTGGAGTTAACGCTGACGGAACACTAAACGATAATCCGAATTGGATTAGAAGTGAAGTGCTCGATCGATACGCGAATCCAGGACTGCTTACAAATTTTAGACTATGGAACATGACAGGCGTTAATACAACGAACTATTCATTTTATCAATATAAAGATACTGTATCTAAGGCTACATTTGTTGGATCTCGAACAAACGGTGCTTTTGCTCCAGCTAATCCAACCGGAAGAGGTTGGCTGTTAAATGAGGATAAAGACGTAAGTAAGAACAACAAAATGATATTTGCCATCTCATTGCCTTCTCCTATGACTGATAGTCAGATTAGTGCGCTTCGAGGAAAGGTTGATAATGCAGCTTATACCCACGAAAGTGGTTTTGGTATTGGAATTTTTGGTTCCAATCATATTGAAATAAGTGATATTGAGATCTCTGATTGCACAGGTGACGGGATTCTTACCGGCTGGGAACAATATTATGATGATCCTTCTTTATATACGCAGGAACAGATGGGGAACCAAATACTCATTCATGACACTAATATTCATCATTGCCGCAGACAAGGTATTTCATTATGCGGTTCAAATGATGTGCATGTATACCGCAATCATATTCATCATATTGGGTATGACGATGATGGGGTAACATCAAATTTCCGAACTGGAACGCCTCCAATGTTTGGCATTGATGTTGAGTCCCTTGTAAGCCAAAGTAACATACCAGTTAAGTCTGCGACTAATCCGTCAGGATTTGAATTGAATTATAGAATTTATATTACAGACAATTATATCTACAGCAACGCAAGAGGACATTTTGTTAATGTTGATGGTACTGAGATTAACTTGGTTGGAAATAACTTTGAAGGCAAAAATGTTGGTGGAGTAAGCTCATATTCAAATTACCCATTAGTAGCATATATAAACAACTCATTTACGGATTGTGATTTAATTGTGCAAGGTGATAATTTTGTGAATGATGCAGTATTTCTGAGAGGGAATTTAAAGCTTAATGATGTAAGAGGGGCAGTCGTACAAAATTGTGTCATTAAAGATGGAATGGTTAGTGGCTCCAGTGTTTATGGCTATTTTGGGACACCTGCAGTTAATGTGACTACAGGAACTTTTACGTATAGCACTCCACATGGCATGGGCAACGGTGCACAAATATCATTTGAACAATGGGTAGGCAAGGTTCCGACAGGAATTAGCATTGATAAATTATATTACACAGTAAATATCTCTTCCGTAGCATTTCAGGTATCTGAAACGAAGGGAGGTCCACCAGTTGTTATTAAAGACGCTGGACAGCCTGGGTTTAACATTAGCAGATTCAATTACGGAAGATGTTATTTGTCCAACATCACAATAGAACGAGATTGGCGCAACGACAATGCTTTAGCACGAAACTTCAATATTTTAGCAGCTGGTGCTGTCATTAGAAATGTTACGGTAAAGAATTACGATGTATTAATAAACGTTCCTCAAGATTATGTAGGACGCCCAAACATGATTAACGGCATGACGGTTATCGAAGGTTCTGCAAAATTTGAGGCATCTCATATTAGCAATAGTGAATTTATAAGAGCTAAAAGTACGGTTATGGGGGCAAGTGACGTTCAGCTTGGTTCGACCGATGCAAAGTTCACTCGGCAAGTTACGCTGAGATCATCGTTGCTACAAAATTCTGGTATCGCGGTGGATGGCAATTCAATCGTTTCAGGCACCACCTTTATAAATTCAGCTATTGGCAAGTCGGACAATGCGAACAAAGCTGTATTTTCACAATCTTATCTTGAAAACACGAAAGTAAATTTAAATTGGATTCGGCAAAATCAATCTGTAACTATCGCTAAATCTACATTTAGCGGTGTAACCGTAACAGGAACCGCCCCATATGTCCGATTGATTGACAACACTGATCTTAGCAGCAGCTAGCCTTTAACTCTAAAAAAAGAATAGATCCCTGTCACTTACAAGTTGAGGCAGGGACTATTTTAAAATATAATGTTCGTTATTAAGAATTAAGGAGAGTGAACTAATGAAGTCAGCTTTACCCTCAACTGCCTACATATTGCAAATTCATAAAAACCCAGCCCAAGTAAATACGTTTATTAGCCAATTGACTGCAACCGATACGGCAGATGTATATGTTCATATTGATAAAAAAAATTATGATGAGGTATCACCTAAAATTAATAGATCCCCACGCATTAACGTGTTGGAGGAAAGCTGTAATGTGAAATGGGGAGATATTAGCCAAGTGGATGCAACGATCATGCTGCTAAGGAAGGTATTAACCTCAAAAGTAGAGTATGACTTTGTATGCTTAAGGAGCGGTCAGGATTTACTCGTTAAAAATGGTCTTAAAGTTCATTTAATGGAAAATCCCAATAAAATATTTATGTCTGCGAAATTTATTCATGATCGTGATATTTCTGCTGCACATGTAAATATGAAATGGTTTGATTCAGCAAGAAGACAATACAATACATTCCACCCGCTTAGAGTTTTCAGAAGCATAATGCTGAAAATGTATAAGAAAGGTTTAGTTCTTTTCCCTAACCGTCAGTTAATGCCTAACAATTATTTGTTGTATCATGGCTCCTCGTGGTTCTGCATGCCAATTGAAGTTGCAAGATTTATCATAGATTTTCTTGACCAAAACAAATGGTATTATCAATATTTCAAATATGCTCTGTGCCCAGATGAATGGTTTTTTCAAACCTTAGTTATGAACTCGAAATATGCGGATCAGGTCACTAATGATAATTTAACTTATTTAAAATGGGGAGAAAAATATAACAATAGTAATCACCCCATAAATCTAAGCTTTAAAGATATTGATTCTATTGAAAAATCGAATAAATACTTTGCGAGAAAATTCGATGAAAGAGAAGATGCAGCAATGATAAATTATTACAGCGAAAAGGTATGCATGTGAGCTTAGCATCGGAGAGGTGTTTTTTTGATTTAGTTGTTCTTTATTAAGAATTATTGAGAGGGGTAAATAAAATGGCAATTTTAGTAACAGGCGGAGCGGGGTACATAGGCAGTCATACTTGCATTGAGCTTCTTGAAGCGGGATATGAATTAGTGGTTGTTGATAATTTGTCTAATAGCAGCTATATCGCTTTAGAAAGAGTGAAAGAGATTACAAATAAAACCTTTACCTTTTATCAAATGGATCTTATGGATCAAAAGGGACTCGAGCATGTATTTTCGAATCATGCTATTGATGCTGTTATTCACTTCGCTGGGTTAAAGGCTGTCGGAGAGTCTGTTCAAATGCCTTTATCTTATTATCATACCAATATAACGAGCACTTTAATTCTTTGTGGAGTCATGAGGAAATTTGGTGTTCATAAATTAGTGTTTAGTTCCTCGGCTACTGTTTATGGACGGCCCGAACAAGTTCCGATTATTGAGGATTCACCGCTCTCAGCAACAAATCCATATGGTCGGACTAAGCTCATGCTAGAACAAATTTTACTGGATCTAGCTAGTTCAGATAACAGCTGGGGAATAACGATCCTGAGGTATTTCAACCCTATTGGCGCCCATAAAAGTGGTCGAATTGGAGAAAATCCAAATGGCGTGCCAAACAACTTAATGCCTTACATATCGCAGGTAGCTGTTGGCAAGCTTAAACAGTTGCATGTATTTGGAAATGATTATCCAACTGTGGATGGCACTGGAGTGAGAGACTACATTCATGTAGTAGATCTAGCAAAGGGGCATGTAAAGGCACTGGAAAAGATGAGTAGAAAATCAAATGTGAATATATATAATCTTGGCACTGGGAATGGCTACAGTGTGTTAGAGATGATTGCAGCCTTCGAGAAGGTAACTGGTCAAAGCATTCCATACGAGGTCGTTAGCCGCAGACCTGGCGATATTGCTGTTTGTTATGCAGATACGCTGAAGGCAAATGAAGAATTGAATTGGTTTGCAACAAAAGGAATAGAAGAAATGTGCAGCGATACGTGGAGATGGCAATTTTCAAATCCGAATGGTTATGAAGAAGATGCACTGTTGAAATCTGAACTTGCAGCAAAATAATATACCGGATAGCTCTGTTAATAAAGCAACATTTTAGAGCTCCTAATTTGATCTAGCGGGCTCTATCTCCTTCCCCTGCTCCCTTTAACAATCATTAAATAAATTCGACAAAAAATGTAATTATCTTTCATTTTTGTGAGACAGGAAGCGACAGCATACGCAATTAGAGTGATTTATAATACATCTATAAACGAATGACAAGCATAGGGAGACGTTGAAATGCGTTTAGTATCTGGGCACCTTAAACGCATGGAGTCAGTGGTGCAACCGTCCCAAATTGAATGGGGGACATGGGAAAATGGTACTTACAAAATCAGAGGATAATCAGGATTTAGATATGGAATGGGTAGCATTAATCATGAATGCACGTTCTTTGGGGTTTAGCAAGGAAGATGTTAGAAAGGTATTACTATGTCTTGAAGAAAGCAAGAAAGATGATATACAAGAAACAGCCGTATAAAAGAAAATAAAGCGCTACTCTCGCTTTATTTTCCATTTATTGAATTCTAAAAATTCTTTAAACTGATCTTTGCTTACGCCAGAAGCCATTGCTTCTCGAACTAGATCGGCCCACTCGGTGTCTAGATTGCTTGTTTTACGATCATTGTTTTCATCGCTATTTAAAAATTCTTCAACCGTTACGTTTAATACTGCGCCTACCTTTTCGAGAAATTGAATCGAAGGATTTTGCTGGAGCCCTCGTTCAATAGAGCTTAAGTAAGATTTTGCGACGCCTGCCCGTTGCGACAACTCCGTTAGGGATAGGCCTTTTCTCTTGCGCAGCATCTGAATACGTTCTCCGATCATAGCAAACTCCCCCGTTATCTCTTCGTTGTAGACTAACACTATTATAACGAATAATTCTTAATTGCGAAAGCTTGTAAGTTTTAACGAATAAAAAATAAAATGACGTCTAAATTAGAAAAAAATAAGGTTAAACCCATTTCGAAATGTTGTTCTTATAAAAGAACGATGTTTCGTTTTATTTTGTGATATTTTGGTGAAAAAACGATTGACAACGTCTGTTTTCAAGTGTATTATTCAAATATGTTCTTTATTAAGAACTAAAAGACATTCAATGATGCTCGCATCTCGTTCGATTGAAGAACACGCTGGCTATCTAAATCGGAGGCACGAATGAGCGCAATAGCAGTCGTTTATGAAGTTGATCAGACAGCCCATGTGTTAGATCAGGGGAATAGACTGATGCAGCAATTATCACGGTTTCCTTGCAATACAGCTCAAGCATGGAATAAGAACAATGTGTTTGTTGGATGCCATAATCAATGGATTACACCAGAGTCTGTCGGGGAATGCAATCCCTATTATGATTCGGAAAGACGCTTAGTCATAAGTGCCGATGCAATTATTGATAACCGCATTGAGCTGTTTGAAGCATTAAATGTAGAGCTTGACCGTAGAGTGCAAATCACTGATGCCGAACTGATTTTACTCTCCTATGCGAAATGGGGGGTTGAGTCACCCAAGCATCTGATCGGTGATTTTGCTTTTATGATATGGGATGAGAGAGAACAAAGAGTGTTTGCTGCCAGAGACTTCTCAGGTTGTCGAACATTGTATTATCACTGGAACGGAAGCCGTCTAGCGATGTGCACGACGATGAAGCCGTTGCTGGAGCTGCCGGATGTTCCTAAACGGTTGAATGAGCAATGGATAGCACAGTACTTGGCCATTAGTACAGTCGTTGATG
>NZ_JBFRDK010000125.1:0-28673 GCF_052113545.1 Paenibacillus sp. TAF43_2 | reverse complement strand
TTTCAGTACCGAGCACAGATGCAGCACGAATAAAAGTAGATGTAGGTTCTCAAGGTTTAGTWCAAAACGGTTCTATTGGTTTTGAAGCATTTAATGCAAGCTCAAGCCAGTTTGGCACAACCGAAAATGAATTCAATGTAAAATATTTGAATGCTTTGAACGGTGAAGTTCAACAGTTGCTGATTGCGATGCAAGGTGTGGACAGTTCGAAGGTTTTGGTTAACTTGCCAAAAGAAAGTGTATTTCTTTCTGCAGAAGACGCGGAGCAAGCATCAGCATCGATTATGATGAAATTCGTGTCTGGATATCGTCCAAGCCAGAAGGAAATCGACGGCTATTACAACCTGGTGAAAACGGCGGTTCCGGATTTGGCAATTAAGGATATTACGATCTCAAGCCCTCAAGGCGAATTAATCTACTCTGATGTTGCTGGCGGAATAGCTAATAATTCAGATGCGGTTGAGTCCCAATTCGTCATTCAGCGGAAATATGAGGCTGAGCTCAAGAAAAATATCCAGCAGTTTCTAGGAACAATCGTTGGAGCTGATAATTTAGTCGTTCAAGTTTCTAGCAGCATGAACTTCGATAAGAAGACTTCGCAGGAATCTGTTGTGAAACCGCTAGACAATAACAACAATAACGGCATCATCATTAGTGAACAGCTGAATAACAGTACTTCGACTGGCAATTCAGGAGACGCTGGCGGTGTTGCAGGAACTGGAGAGACTGACGTACCAGGCTACGAAGCGGCTGCGACGGGCAGCAATTCTTCAGAATCGAACTCGACCATTCGGAATTATGATGTGACGCGAATCAACAACAACATTGAATCCGGACCTTTTGTTTTAAAAGACCTTTCTATTAGTATCGGCATCGAACAGTCACAAATGAATGATGAAGCAAGCAGAACGGCCATTATGACATATTTGACTGCATTGGTGCGCGCACAACTAGCTGATTCTGGTCAAGATGTAACCAATGACGCATTGATAGAGAAAAAAGTTGCTCTTATTGCAAGAACATTTTCTGGAAGCAGTTCTGCTAAGGACTCAAGCCTCCTATCAACACCTTGGATTATCGGAATTGGTGTTGCTGCTCTTGCCATCATTGGCGGACTGATCTACATGTTAGCACGCAGACGCAAGAAGGTTGCCGAGGAAGAAATCGAATTGGTTGCTCCAGCTAAAGTGGAGTATCCAACACTTGATTTGGAAAGTGTCAACAACGACAGTCAGGCTAGAAAAAATCTTGAAACACTTGCCAAACGAAAACCGGATGAGTTCGTTAACCTTCTTCGCACATGGCTTGTGGATGAATAGAGGTGGTTCATGTGTCAAAATCAATGCAAGGATTATCTGGTCGACAGAAAGCTGCCATTTTACTCATTACGCTTGGACCTGATGTATCCTCTCAAATATTCAAGCATTTAAGAGATGAAGAAATTGAACAGCTAACACTTGAAATCGCAAATGTCCGTAAAGTGGACAGTAGTGATCGTGAAACAATTTTAAGCGAGTTTCACCAAATCTGTATGGCTCAAGAGTATATCACGCAAGGCGGCATTTCTTATGCCAAAGACATTTTGGAGAAAGCGCTTGGTGAACAAAAAGCTCTTGAAGTTATTAACCGGTTAACAGCAACGCTCCAAGTAAGACCATTTGACTTCGCTAGAAAAGCGGAACCTACACAAATTTTGAACTTTATTCAAAATGAGAACTCGCAAACGATTGCTTTGGTATTATCGTATTTACAATCAGAGCAGTCTTCGCACATTCTTTCATCGCTGCCGCAAGAGAAACAAGCAGAGGTTGYGAGGCGAATTGCTCTGATGGATAGCACATCGCCAGAGGTCATTTCGCAGGTAGAAAGAGTGCTTGAGCAAAAACTGTCTGCCACTGTTACCCAGGATTACACGAATGCTGGCGGTATCGACTCTATCGTTCAAATATTGAATGGTGTCGATCGCGGGACGGAGCGTACGATTCTCGACGCGCTTGAAATTCAAGATCCAGAGCTTGCAGAAGAAATCAAAAAACGGATGTTCGTGTTCGAGGACATTGTCAATATCGACAATCGCTCTATTCAACGAATCATTCGCGATATCGAGAATTCCGATCTTCAGCTTGCGCTTAAAGTGGCAAGTGAAGAAGTTAGAGAAGCGATCTTCCGCAATATGTCGAAGCGTATGGCCGAAACATTCAAAGAAGAAATGGAATTTATGGGACCAGTGCGGCTTCGTGATGTTGAAGAAGCGCAAACTCGCATTGTTGCTACGATTCGCAGATTAGAAGAGTCAGGTGAAATCATCATCGCCCGTGGTGGAGGAGACGATATCATTGTCTAATTTGATCAAATCTTCGAGTGTGATTACTCTTGATCAATTGAAGCAGCTCGAATGGCTGCATCAACGGAATCTTGAAATCAATGAATCACTGGATCAGGAAGAGGATATGGAACCCGTTCCTGATGAAGAAACGATAACTTTGCGAGATCAAATATTAAATGATGCTCAGCTATATGCAGAAGAGAGACTGCGTGATGCAGCAGAAGAAAGCGAAAAGCTTCTTGCTGAAACACAGCAGCAAATCGATGTATGGTGGCTCGAAAAACGTACAGAAGATGAATCAGCATCAGAAGCATCCAGGCAATCAGGCTATGAGCTTGGTTATGCCGAAGGAGCCGCGCAATCCGAAAAGGAAATGCGTGAGATCTGGGAGCAAAAGCTGGCTGAAGCATCGGATGTGCTAAAAACTGCATTCCAAATGAGAGAACAAATCATTCAGGAAGCAGAACCCTTTCTTGTTGAACTAAGCTGTGCGATTGCCGAAAAAATTATTGGGCAGCAGCTATCTACGGCACCTGAAATGGCAATCGAGCTCATTCGCAAATCATTGTCTAGACGCAGAGAGCAAGGAGTTATTACTCTATGTGTTGCACCTGGGCAGCTTGCATTCGTGCAAGCGGCAAGAGAAGAGCTTCATATGGCCATCGATTCACAAGCGGAATTGCAAATTTTGCCTGACTCGACGGTTAAAGACAATGGTTGTGTTATTCGCTCTTCATTTGGCAGCATAGACGCTCGAATTGACACGCAGCTTGCTGAGATCAAAAAAGAATTAATACATCTTGCTCATCATAGCGGCGAAGAACGAGGTCAAGCCTATGATAGTGAATAATCTAGATGTGCTTAAGTATATCGAGCATTTGCAGCCGCTTGATCCCGTTCGGGTCAATGGCAAAGTCACTCAGGTCATCGGCCTAACCGTGGAGTCAGAAGGACCTGATGCGAGCATTGGCGATGTTTGCTTTATTTATCCTTCCAAAGGCGCAAAGCCTATCAAGGCAGAGGTCGTTGGTTTTCGTGATAATAAAGTAATATTAATGCCTCTCGGTGATCTTCAGTCCATTAGCCCGGGCTGTGATGTTGTAGGTACAGGCAAACCTTTGACTGTTCAAGTCGGATCAGAGCTGCTCGGTAAAGTGCTCGATGGACTTGGAAATCCGCTGGATGGTTCATTTTTGCCAAGGCGTATGCCGCATTATTCTACTTATAATGAACCAAGCAATCCGCTTAAACGTCCGCGTGTCGTTGAACCACTCGGTATCGGTGTAAGAGCGATCGATGGGCTTCTTACCGTCGGGCGTGGTCAGCGTGTAGGCATATTCGCCGGATCCGGTGTAGGGAAAAGTACACTGCTTGGCATGATTGCTCGCAATACTTCAGCTGATGTTAACGTAATTGCGTTGATTGGCGAGCGTGGTCGTGAAGTGCTTGAATTTATCGAGAAGGATCTTGGCCCAGAAGGCTTGTCCCGTTCGGTCGTTATTGTTGCAACTTCAGATCAGCCAGCACTCATTCGCATGAAGGGCGCATTAATTGCGACATCCATTGCTGAATATTTCCGTGATCGCGGTCTGGACGTTATGTTGATGATGGATTCCGTTACAAGGTATGCAATGGCTCTTCGTGAAGTAGGTCTGGCTATTGGTGAACCGCCTGCTACTAGAGGTTACACACCTTCTGTATTCGCTGCACTGCCAAAGCTTCTGGAACGTGCAGGGACAGGGCCAACAGGCTCGATAACCGCCTTCTACACCGTTCTTGTTGATGGTGACGATATGAATGAACCTATCGCGGATGCTGTCCGCGGAATATTGGATGGTCATATCGTTTTAAGTCGTCAGCTAGCGCATAAGGGTCATTTTCCTGCCATCGATGTTTTAGCTTCTGTCAGCCGTGTTATGAAGGAAATTGTCACAGAAGAACAGCAAGATGCGGCGAATGAACTAAAAAAAATGCTAGCTACATATAAAGATTCGGAAGACCTGATCAATATAGGGGCGTACCAACGAGGATCAAATGTAGAAATTGATATGGCGCTAGAATTTATTGAACCGATTCAAAGCTACACAAAGCAAAAGACCAATGAAAAGGTGAGCTTAGAGGAAGCGCAAAGTCGTTTAATTAATGACTTCTACAGGAGTTGAATCACGAGATGGCATCGTTTCGTTATACTTTTCAAAAGGTTGTTGATTTAAAATCTAGTGAAAAAACACAAGCGGAATGGATTCTTTCATCGGCCATTGGTGCTCTAGCGGCTGAAGAATTGTCGTTAGAGCAATTGCGTGCGAAGCAGCAAGAATGGGAAAGCAAGCTGATTGAATCTTCACAGACTGCTGTTCCTTTATCTGAGCTTCAAGTTATTCAGCAATATTTGGACTATTTGGTCACTTGCATTACAAGCAAATTGAAAGATGTGTTGCATGCACAGAAGGCGGTTGAGCAAAGCCGACTTAAGCTTTCAGACAAGATGAAAGATGAGAAAGTGTGGCTTAAAGCAAAAGATCATGCGCGTGATCGGTTCCAGTATGCGATGCAAATCAAAGAGCAGAACGAACTAGATGAGATGGCAAGCGTCCGTTTCATGATACCAACCCCATAAAGTGATGCGTGACACCGGCTAGAGGGAGTGAGTGGAATTGGCGGGTATGGATAATGAAAAGCAAGGCTATAGCACGCTAGAGAGAATTATGTTTTTGATGACACCAATTTTATTCGCAATTGTATTGCTCGGTGTTTTGTACACCTTGTTCAATATTGATTTCCGCAATAAAATGCTGGAAGCCGGAAACTCAGTTCCATTTCTAAAAGACGTGCTTCCCGAGCCAAAAGTTGCAGGCGGGCCTGGAAATGATGATGCTTTGAAGTCAGCGAATATGTCAGCAAAAATTGCGGATTTGCAAACACAGCTTACTGCAATTGAAAGCGAACTGGCAGCTGCGAATCAAACGAAAGCAACGCTTGAGCAAGAAGTAAAGGACTTGGAAAGTGATAACATCCAGCTTAAAGGTGTAAACGATGATCAATTGCTTGAGGATGAGCAGTATCAAGCGAAAATTCAAGAACTGGCAAGCATGTTTTCCAAAATTACGCCAAGTAAAGCTGCTCCAATCTTGCAAAGTATGACTTTAGATGAAATGGTGCTCGTATTTGCAAATATGCGGCCTGACGATCGAGTGCGCATTATGGAGAAGATGAATCCTCAGACGGCAGCTGATGCAGCGATGAAGCTGAAGGATAACGTGCAGGCAAAGGATTTGCAAATTGCCGCCCTTCAAGCAAGACTTGATTCGCAGAAATCGCCAACAACGAAGCCTGCTTCCTCTGTTCTTGATCAAGAGCAATTAAGTGCAACGTTTACAGCTATGAATGCAAAGAGCGCTGCAGAGCTTCTTATCAAAATGATAGATGTGAGTCCAAGCAAAGTGCTTCGGATATTAAATGCGGTGGACAATAAAACAAGATCATCCATTATTGCAGAAATGTCTGGAATTAATGAAACGACTACAGCCAAAATTGTAGCCAAATTAATGACAGGAAGTTAATGTCTGACCTTATGTTTTCCCTCTATTTGAAAGGAGGTGAGAAAAATGGAAATGAACATTTCACAAGTTGCTTTAGTACAACCGCAAGCACAAGGAACAACAACGGGACAAGCAAGTGGCAATACAAGCGGAGCAGCGTTCCAGAAAACGTTAGTGCAGCAAATTAATAGCGAAGCTGCTGGCAGCAGCAGTCAGACACAAGCTGCACCTTTAGTTGCCAACGTATCTAAGGAAGCTATGGCTTTGGTGGACGGCGCTGCTGCAGCACCAACATTATCTGACCTCATGTCAATCATCGATGGTTTGCTAGCGCAATTGGATGCAACTAATGGTGAAGACGGCAAGGCTCCTCTTGAAGATGATCAGCAGCTCCAACAGTTGGAAGACGTGCTTGATCAAATGAATGCTTTGCTTGCTCTGCTTGGCATTCCAGTGCCTGTCATTCAGCAACCGATTGGTCAACCGACTAGCGGTGAGGAAGATTCCTCTATTACATTAGAGGGGAAAAATGCAGTGAATATCAAGTCAAGCCTGCAAGATACGTTGCTGCAAATGCAAGTGATGCTTCAGCAGGGAACAACAAAATTGGTTGGACAGCAAGAGCCAACGGTTTTGGTGGCGCAACAGCTTAAAGCGTTAACAGCGATTTTGGAAGGCGAGCCGGTGGATACGACTAAGACTCATACGAAATCGACCGCTTCTACACAACAACTGTTTACAGCTCAAAATGTACAGCAAGCAGACGTTAGTACGCTATTGCAACGACTGTCACAGCAAACCGCCCATCCTGCATTATTAACAACTGCAGTACAGGGTATGGAGCAGGCAAACGCATCAGATGTATCTGACTCTTCTATTGAATTAATTCCGCAAATGCAGCTTGGAACAAACAATCCGGATACAATGCGGACGTTTACTTCTCTTGTTGCTAATGCAGCAGCAGCTACTTCATTTGTTGTCGCTGATGAATTTGCCCAATCCATGACAGGTATGATCGTACAGAAATTTGATCTTACAACATTGAATGGCGTTTCAGAAGCGAAACTCATGTTATACCCTGAACATTTAGGGCAAGTAGACGTAAAAATAACGATGCAAAATGGACTTCTAACCGCGATCTTCCAAACGGATACGGCAATGGCCAAGGACATGCTGGATAATCAAATGGCTCAACTGCGGTCAGCGCTTCAAGCACAAGGCCTTATGGTAGATAAGCTTGAGGTTTCGCAAGGTCAGTCAGCTGCGCAGCTGTTTCAACAGCAGCATGGACAAGGAAGCAATCAGCAGCAGTCATCCAATCGTAATGCTGTGAACACTGACGATACTGTGAATGAGTCTCAATTTGAAACCGAAATGGTTCAACAAGCGACAATTCAGGGTCTTGGATTTGGCAGAGGCATCAACGTTAAAGCGTAGAGAAGTTAGTAGAGGGTCAGAGAGATCGGAGGTGATCGGAAATGGCAGATAGCGTTTCTACTCGCGTAGTTTGGCCGAATTACAGCAAAGAGAATGTACAAGCTGCAGCAAACAAAAAAAACACGGATACGCTTGGAAAAGATCAATTTCTAAGTATTCTAGTTACGCAGCTTCGCAACCAGGATCCTATGCAGCCGCTTCAGGATAAAGAGTTCATCGCTCAGATGGCGCAATTTACTTCTGTAGAGCAGCTGATGAATATGTCCACCGAGCTATCTTTAATGCGTCAAAACATTGGTTCAGCATCCAGCTTGATCGGTAAAACGATTGAATGGAATGAATATGATGAAGCTGGTGCAATCAAGACCGCCAAAGGCGTAGTTGATTCCATTATTTCGAAGGATGGTCTCCTTTATGCAAGGGTAGGCGGAGCCGAGATTGCTCTTGATTATGTCAACTCTATCTCGGAAACAACGGGTGAAACACCAACGCCAGAGGATTCTACAGGTGAAGATAAAGGCGTAGACAAGAATCCTTCGGATCCAGCTGGTGCTGAGGAAGGGGCTGATAAATAATGAGTGAAGGCATAAAAATCGGTCATATTTTCCCGGTTAAGTCGACACCTCTGCAGCCTAGCAAGACAGTTGCCAACCGTTCAGCTCAGCCATCTGAATTTCAAGAAATACTTAATGGCAAGGTTTTAAAGTTCAGTCATCATGCCGAGGTTAGAATGCAGCAGCGAGGCATTAACTTGCAACCAGAGTCATTAACCAAAATAATGAATGCGGTCGAAGAGGCTGCATCCAAAGGCGCTCAGGATTCATTAATCGTTTTCCGAGACATTGCAATGATTGTGAATGTCCCAAGCCGTACAGTTGTAACTGCCATGGATGGCGGGCAAATGCGAAGCAACGTATTTACGCAAATAGACAGCGCTATTATATTATCGTAAGGCTGGACCTATCAGGGAGCCTCAAGCTGTGGACCGATTGAAGCAGTTTATGATAGTGCTAACATTTTTTTGAAGCCCATAAGATTTTAATCCATTCCCTAGGAGGAATTACGAAAATGCTAAGATCGATGTATTCGGGTGTGTCCGGTATGCGCGGCTTCCAAACAAAGCTAGACGTTATTGGTAACAATATTGCGAACGTGAACACGGTTGGCTTTAAAGCAGGGCGCGTCATGTTCAAAGATATTTTGAGCCAAACGGTTGCGGGCGTTACCGCACCTGAGGAAGGCGTGCGCGGCGGCGTTAACGCAAAACAAATCGGACTCGGCGTATCTATCGGCTCTATCGATACCGTACATACCGCAGGAAGCGCAATGACAACGAACCAACCGACAGACCTTCGTATTGACGGAGACGGATTTTTCGTAGTTAGAGCGAGCGAAGATTCTGAAATGCTTTTAACACGTGCGGGCAACTTTACGCTTGATTCGAATAGACAGCTTGTTACAGGCGATGGCTATTTCGTACTAAGCGTTGATCAAGAGCCTATCGTGCTTGATGAGGCAATTACGGCATTTTCCATTGGTCAAGACGGAACGATCATGGGTGTAACAGCGGATGGTACGGAAGCCGTTGCACAGCTTGGCGTAGCCAAAGTTGTAAACCCAAGTGGCCTTGAGAAGCTAGGCGGCAATATGTACCGTGTTACAGCGAATGCTAATCCGGATGCTTCTATTGAGGATTTCATGACGTTCGCGACTGATCCTGAATTCGGTACAGGCGCAATCATTGCCGGTCAGCTGGAAATGTCAAACGTTGACTTAACTGCTGAATTTACAGAAATGATCGTTGCACAACGTGGTTTCCAAGCGAATTCACGTATCATTACAACTTCTGATGAAATTTTGCAAGAGGTAGTTAATCTAAAACGATAAGTAAGTCATAACGAGCGGGAGGCTTAACGCCTCCCCTAGGTGTGAGGGGGCAACTGATGATTACCGTAACGCGGTTGAACGGAACAAAGGTCACAATAAATGCTTTAAACGGAGGGTCCATCGTCATGAAGAAAATGCTACCTTGGTTAATTACGATTTTGTTATCCATAACATTAATCGCCATTGTTTCAATCATCTTGTTCAAGTCGTTTTTTACTGACCCTAAGGAGCAGGCGACGGAGACAAAAACGATTGAGGTGAAAGCTTTATCGGCTGATGAGCGTGTGGCCGTAACTTCTGAATTAAAGGAATTCAGAAGAAATCTGAAAGATCGTGAATATGTCGTTATTTTGAGTTTTGCTTTCCAGCTCGACAAGAAGAAAACAAAAGAAGATTTTGATAAACTGCTTGAGATTGAAGTTCGCCCAATTATTAACCGTGTTATTGCTGATATGACAGCAGATGAGCTGCAGGGTTCTCAAGGTGAAGACGCACTTGAGTCGAAGCTTCTCAACTTAATCAATCCTATTATTCCTAAAGGTAAGTTGATTAAGGTAGAAATCACAGACTTTACACTTGCTCCACTTTAACTGACTACGCAGACATTCCTCGAAGGAGGTGAGATATTTGGTTGATGTTTTATCGCAAAATGAAATTGATGCGCTACTAGCTGCCTTGGATTCCGGTGAAATGGATGCAGAGGATTTAAAGAAGGAAGAAACGACGCGAAAAGTCAGCGTGTATAATTTCAAACGCGCCGTACGTTTTTCGAAGGATCATATTAGAAGTTTGACGCGGATTCATGAAAACTTCGCACGGTATTTGACAACCTATTTCTCAGCACAACTTCGCACATTTGTTCAAATTAATGTCGTGCAGGTCGAGCAATTGCCTTACGATGAATTTATTCGTTCGATACCAAAGATGACGATATTGAACATTTTTGAAGCGGAGCCGCTGGAAGGTCGTATGGTGCTTGAAGTTCATCCAAACGTAGCGTACGCAATGCTGGATCGAATGTTAGGCGGACAAGGCATAGCGCCATCCAAAATCAACAACTTAACTGAAATTGAAACCATTATTATGGAGAAAATTTTCRGTCGAACGTTTGAAGGCTTGCAGGAGGCTTGGAAAACAGTAATCGATATTTCTCCTAGGCTGGAAGCATTGGAAACGAACCCGCAGTTCATGCAAATTGTATCGCCCAATGAAACGATCGCTCTCATTTCATTCAGCACCAAAATTGGCGATACGACGGGTATGATTAACCTTTGTATTCCGCATGTCGTTATTGAACCGATTATGTCCAGGCTGTCTGTTCATCACTGGTTTGTATCGCAGAAGAAAGCTCGCGCGCCAGAGGAAGTTGAAATATTGGAGCAGCGAGTAAATAAAGCGAAGCTTCCTATCGTAGCTGAGCTTGGCGAATCGTCGCTAACCATTCAAGAGTTTCTAGGACTGAATATTGGTGATGTTATTTCATTGAATAAATCAGTTAATGATGGTCTCAACATTAAAGTTGGAGACAAGCTTAAATTCATTGGCAGTGCAGGCTCTGTTAAGGATCGGCTAGCTGTTCAAGTAGATGAGATTGTCACTGAAGGAGTGGAAGAAGATTATGACGAGTAAGGACTATTTGTCACAAGAGGAAATTGATGCATTGCTACGTCAATCCTCCAGTGAGCCGGAACCGGAGCAGCACACTGAAGTCGGAACACAACTTTCAGACTTTTTATCCGATATGGAACAGTCTGCTCTGGGTGAGATTGGAAACATAACATTTGGCAGCGCGGCAACAGCATTGTCAACGTTGCTTGGCAAGAAAGTAGATATTACTACACCACAAGTTACTATTGTAAGAAAAGATGAGCTTGCTGACATTTTCCCTAAGCCTCATGTTGCAGTTAGCGTGCAATACGTAGACGGTTTTCAAGGCATTAATTCACTTGTCATAAAAACAAAAGATGCCCAAATCATTGCTGATTTGATGCTTGGCGGTGAAGGCACCAACATCACTGTAGAAGAGCTTAATGAAATTCACATTAGTGCTGTTCAAGAAGCGATGAATCAAATGATGGGATCATCTGCTACGTCGATGTCAACGATATTTAATCGTTTTGTCAATATTTCGCCGCCGGGCATTGACATTCTAGATGTTAATAACGGTGATGGCATGGAGCATTTGCCACCGGTAGATATGTTTATAAAAATATCATTCCGGCTTACGATTGGAGATCTCATAGATTCAACAATCATGCAGCTGCTGCCCATTCCGTTTGCGAAACAAATGGTTGATATATTAATGGGAGTGGTAGATGATCAGCCAGCTGAGCCTGCTGTTCAAGCGCCTCAAACGGCTGCAGCAGCGCCGGCAGCACAACAAGCTATGGCAATGCAAGAAACGGCTGCAGCAGCTCATTTGAACGCTGTGCCGCCGCAAATGAATATGGCTGCGCAGGCGCCTCAAATGCCTTCTATGCCGTATCAAACACCTGCAGCTGGCTACGACATGTCGATGCAGCCGCCGGGGCCTCATACATATGGTCATGCAGCTAGTCGAAATGTTAATGTACAGCCTGTGCAATTTGCTAATTTTGGCAATGCGCCAATTATTCAGCCAGATGAGACAAACCTCAATTTACTTCTCGACATACCGCTTAAGGTCACGGTAGAATTAGGAAGGACCCAAAAGCAGATAAAAGATATTTTGGAGCTGTCGCAAGGTTCTATTATTGAGCTGGACAAGCTAGCTGGCGAACCAGTCGACATCCTAGTGAATAACAAGCTGATCGCAAAAGGCGAGGTTGTTGTCATAGATGAAAACTTTGGTGTTCGTGTAACGGATATCGTAAGCCAATGGGACCGCATTCAAAAATTACAATAGCATCCTAGGAGGATAAAAAGATGGCAAACCGCATTCTTATCGTAGACGACGCAGCTTTCATGCGCATGATGATTCGTGACATTTTATCAAAGAACGGCTACGAAGTCGTCGGTGAAGCCCAAGACGGCGCACAAGCAGTTGAGAAGTACAAGGAATTGAAACCTGATTTGACAACAATGGATATTACGATGCCAGAGATGGACGGAATCTCCGCTCTKAAAGAAATTAAAAAAATTGATAGCAATGCTAAAGTAATTATGTGTTCAGCAATGGGTCAGCAAGCAATGGTAATTGATGCGATTCAAGCAGGCGCAAAGGACTTCATCGTCAAACCGTTCCAAGCTGATCGTGTAATTGAAGCGATCAAGAAAACACTCGGATAACGGTTAGACATTATGTTTAACATAGCTTCGCGCATTTCAATGGTGTCTGCTCTTGGGATGGCGATTTGGCCACAATTTGCGGCTGCTGCGGCACAAGGCGGCAGCAGCGCAAACGATGAAGGACAAATGATGTTTACCGGAACAAATGATCTAGCGGGCAACATGATTTGGGTTATCGTATCGCTTGCCATCGTTATCGTATTAATTATTTTAGTCATTAAATGGTTGTCGCAGCGCAATCGCATGTGGGGAACGAATCGATCGCTTCGTTCACTTGGCGGTATTGCGCTAGGACAGAATAACTCGTTACAAGTCGTCGAGATTGCAGGTCGGATTTATATCGTTGGCGTCGGCGAGAACATAACTCTAATTGACAAGCTAGATGATCCTGAGCAAGCAAGTGCTGTTATTTCAGCGCTGGAGCGTCAGCAGGAATCGGCTTGGTCAAAGGATCTAGTCTCACAAATACTTAAGAAGTTCAAAGATCGCAACAATCCAAATGGGTCTGATCCTACGAACGAGCAGTGGAACAAGACGTCTTCCTTTCAGGATTTGTTGCAAAATAAGCTTAGTCAGCAAGCTGACCGCAAGCAGCAATTGGAATCGTTATTGCATGAATCTAAATCAAATGAACGGTTGATGGATGATGAAAAATAAGTGGTGGATATCAATCGTTGTTGTTCAATTGCTTGCGATGTTATTACATAATCAAGCATTTGCCGAGCCGTTACCCGACGTATCCATCAATATTGGCAACGGAAGCGGTGACACGCCCGATACTAGCGCATTATCCATTCTTCTATTAATTACAGTACTAAGTATCGCACCTGCGATAATGGTACTAATGACAAGCTTTACTCGAATCGTTATCGTTCTGGGCTTTGTAAGAACATCGCTTGGAACACAGCAAATGCCGCCCAATCAAGTATTGATTGGACTGGCAATGTTCCTTACCTTCTTTATCATGGCTCCAACGTTCTCACAAGTAAATGATGTTGCATTGCAGCCTTATTTAAAAGGTCAAATCTCTCAAACAGAAGCTTTTAAGGAAGCCTCCGTTCCGATGAAGAAGTTTATGTTCTCTCATACAAGGGAAAAAGACTTAATGCTTTTTATGAATTATACGAAAACAGAGAAGCCGGCTTCATTTGAAGAGATTCCAATCACAGTACTAATACCTGCATACGCCATTAGCGAGCTGAAAACAGCTTTTATAATGGGATTTATGATATTCATTCCGTTTCTAGTCATCGATATGATTGTCGCAAGCACATTGATGGCAATGGGGATGATGATGCTGCCTCCTGTTATGATTTCCTTGCCGTTTAAGATACTGCTATTTGTATTAGTAGATGGATGGTATTTGATCGTAAAATCTTTGTTATTAAGTTTCAACACGTGATACTAGCAGGGAGGGACGTTTGATGAGTACTGATTTCATAATCGGGTTGGCCAGCCAGGCCGTATTCGTTGTTTTGAAAGCCAGTGCACCAATGCTCGTTCTTGCTTTGGTCGTAGGGTTACTAGTCAGCATATTTCAAGCAACAACACAGATTCAGGAGCAGACGCTGGCATTTGTTCCGAAAATTGTAGCGGTTTTCGTGTCCATCATCATTTTTGGCCCATGGATTCTAAATACGGTTATCGACTTCACTTACAATCTGCTGAACAATCTTCATAATTACATCGGTTAGGTTGTGAGTGTATGAACGCGATCGTACAGGGTTTCCCTATTTTTTTGTTAATCTTTTGTCGAATAACTGCGTTTTTCGTCGTAGCGCCTGTTTTTTCGTCGCGAGGCGTGCCGAATGTTTTCAAAATTGGGCTCGGATTTTTTATCTCATTTATCGTTTTCTTAACGTACGGCGTGAAGCAGACGATGGTTCCGGACGCTGAATATATTTTGGTTCTGGTTCGAGAAATATTGGTCGGCGTACTGCTTGGGTATGTAGTCTACTTGTTCTTCACGGTCGTTCAGACCGCGGGAGCTTTAATGGATTTGCAGGTTGGTTTTGCAATGGCAAATATCGTAGATCCCCATACAGGTACGTCAGCCCCATTGCTCGGCAATTTTAAATACATGATGATCTTAGTTGTTTTCTTAATGATGAACGGTCATCATTTTTTATTAACAGGCCTTATGGACAGTTACGAATGGATGCCTTTGTCCAATGATTTATTTAGCCGAATAATGAGCGGCAGCATTACTGATTTTTTAACAAGAACATTCGCAAACACGTTTTTGCTAGCCATCCAAGTGTCAGCGCCTTTAGTAGTAGCGATGTTTCTGACGGATGTTGGATTAGGCTTCTTAACCAAAACCGCTCCTCAGTTCAATGTTTTTGTAATCGGGATACCTCTAAAGCTAATTATAGGCATGATTTTGCTAGTGTTGTTAATGCCAAGTCTTGCTGGCATATTCGAAAGATTGTTTTCCATCATGTTTGATGCTTTGGAGCAGTTATTCGGTATCGTGCAAGGACCGCCGCCTGACGTGAAATAGGAGGAAGCTTCCCATGCGAAATTACCGTCTAAAGCTTGATTTGCAGCTTTTCAGCCAAGAGAAGACTGAGGAAGCAACTCCGAAGAAAAAGGATGAAGCAAGAAAAAAGGGTCAAATTGCGAGATCGGCTGATTTACCGGGTTCATTAATATTAATTTTTGTTTTTATGAGCTTCATTATGATGGGCAATTATTTCAAGACACATATCATGATGCTCTTCGGCAATCTGTTTGAAGACTGGCTGTTGATGGATGTTACGACAGGCAACATTATGTCGCTCTTCAATGATGTGGCAATTGAAATGCTGCTAATCTTACTGCCAATCTTTGCGGTAACCGTTCTTGTCGGTGTCCTCGGCAACGTTGTACAGTACGGTTTTTTGCTAACCGGTGATCCTCTAAAAATGAAATTAAGCAAATTGAACCCGATCAACGGCTTTAAGCAAATTTTTTCAGCTAAAACAGTAGTCGAATTTTTGAAAAGTGTTTTAAAACTGCTTATTGTAGCGGTGCTCGTATATATGACCATATCCAAAGAATGGAACCGTATATTAGTGCTTGCTAGCTTGCCAATCCAACAAATATTTAGTTTTACCGCTGGTTTAACGATAAAACTAGGTATAGAAATTGGTGTGGTGCTCGCCGTACTCGCATTAGCAGATTTTTTCTATCAGCGTTATGAGCATAACAAAAGTTTGAGAATGTCTAAGCAGGATATTAAGGATGAATACAAAAAATCTGAAGGTGACCCGATCATTAAGAGCCGCATTCGTGAGCGTCAACGCAAAATGGCCATGCAGCGTATGATGCAAGAGGTTCCTAAAGCGGATGTCATCATTACCAACCCTACACACTTCGCTATCGCTTTGAAATATGATGCAACCAAAATGGAAGCGCCAAGAATCATCGCCAAAGGCATGGATCATGTAGCGCTTCGCATTAGAGAAATAGCGAAAGAAAACGGTGTTGTGACAATGGAAAATAAACCGCTAGCCAGAGCGCTTTATGAACGAGCGGAGATTGGGGATGTCATACCTCCAGATCTGTTCCAAGCTGTGGCTGAGGTGCTCGCATATGTATATAAGATGAAAGGCCGATTGAAATCATAACACTACGGGAGGTGGAGGCGTCATGAAAGCAAAGGACTTTGTAATACTATTTGGCGTAATTGGAATTGTACTCATGATGATAATCCCGATCCCAGTCCTACTACTCGATATACTCATCATTTTAAACATTTCGATAGCATTGATGATATTACTTATTGCAATGAATACAAAGGAAGCTCTTGATTTCTCTATATTTCCGGCAATTCTACTAATCACTACCTTATTCCGACTTGCGCTGAACGTTTCTACTACTAGAAATATTTTGTCACATGCGGAAGCAGGGGAAGTCGTTGCTACGTTTGGCAGCTGGGTTGGCGGAGGAGAAATTGCAATTGGATTTATCGTCTTCCTCATTCTCGTAGTCGTGCAGTTCATCGTTATTACGAAAGGTTCTGAACGGGTAGCGGAAGTTGCAGCACGATTCACGCTCGACGCGATGCCGGGTAAACAAATGAGTATTGATGCAGATTTGAATGCTGGTTTGATTAATGAACATCAAGCGAAAGCACGTCGTTCCAAAATCGAACGTGAAGCGGACTTTTACGGGGCAATGGATGGTGCCAGCAAGTTTGTAAAGGGTGATGCGATTGCTTCCATTATCATTCTAGTCATCAACTTAGTTGGCGGATTTATCATTGGTATGGCGATTCATGGCTTGAGCTTTGGCGAGTCGCTTTCGACGTTCTCGATCCTGACAATTGGTGATGGTCTCGTAAGTCAAATACCTGCATTGCTTATTTCCACAGCTGCTGGCCTTATCGTAACTAGAGCAGCATCAGAGGGGAATTTGGCAGAGGATGTAACCGCTCAGCTATTCAAATACCCGAAGCTGCTATTTATTGCAGCTGGAACAATCGCTTTGCTAGGCCTTACACCTATCGGTCCATTAAGGACCTGGCCATTCGCTATTATGCTGGCCTTTGGCGGCTGGTATATGCAGAAAGCTATACATAAGCAACAAGAGCAAGAGGAAATGCTTGTCGAAGAACAGCAAATTGAAGAGGTTCGCAGTCCAGAGAGTGTAATTAGCCTCTTGCAGGTCGATCCGATTGAATTTGAGTTTGGTTATGGTCTTATCCCGCTTGCGGATACGCAGCAGGGAGGAGATTTGCTTGATCGAATCATCATGATACGCAGGCAATGTGCGCTGGAGCTTGGGCTTGTCGTGCCAGTCATCCGGATCAGGGATAACATTCAACTGAAGCCAAATGAGTATGTCATCAAAATTAAAGGCAACACCGTCGCTCGCGGCGATTTGCTGCTTAATCATTATTTGGCCATGAGCCCTGGATTTGAGGACGATTCGGTCGTTGGTATTGAAACAACAGAGCCAGCCTTCGGATTGCCTGCGATTTGGATTGATGAGCAAATGAAGGAACGTGCCGAACTTTCCGGCTATACAGTCGTTGACCCGCCTTCAGTCGTTGCTACGCATTTAACTGAGATTATTAAACGACATGCACATGAGCTGATTGGACGTCAAGAAACGAAGCAGCTTGTAGAAAATGTAAAAGAGTCCTATCCTGCACTTATTGATGAACTTATACCGTCTATTCTTACTATTGGCGACGTACAAAAAGTGTTGTCGAAGCTTCTAAGAGAAAAGGTGTCTATACGAGATCTAGTTACCATCTTTGAAGCATTAGCGGATCATGGAAACTACACGAAAGACCCTGATATATTGACAGAGTATGTACGTCAGTCGCTATCAAGACAAATTACACAGCAGTTTTCATCTGGTAGCGATACGTTACGAGTGATAACAGTAGGACCGCAGCTTGAGAAAAAAATTGCTGAATCTGTGCAGCAATCGGATCAAGGCAGCTATATTGCACTAGATCCCGTTTCCACTCAACAGATTTACCAGAAGCTCAATGAGCATGTAAATCGTCAGATTCAAGCTGGCCAACAGCCTGTTGTACTCGCATCACCTACCATTCGGATGTATTTGAGACAAATTGTGGAGAGAACGATGCAGGATGTACCCGTTCTTTCTTACAGTGAGCTTGAACCAAATATTGAAGTTCAGAGTGTCGGGGTGGTGAATCTATGAGAGTAAAACGATATGTCGTCAGTGCATTGCCAGAAGCGGTCTCTCTGATTCGAAGCGAGCTTGGGAAAGATGCAGTTATATTGAATACGAAGGAAATTAAAGTAGGCGGCTTTATGGGGATGTTTCGTAAGAAAAAGATGGAGGTTATCGCCGCTATCGAATCGAATCAATCGAATCCCCAGGCAAAACTTCAGCGAAACCCGGATCCTCAAGTGGATGCAGTCGTTGAGCAAATTTTGCAAACGGCGCAGCGAACAGCAACGGCTGTAATGGAGCCTCCAAGTGTTCAAGCAGTTTCTTCAGTACCGATTGCAGAGCCTCAGAAGGACAAAATAGAACGAGAGCAATTCATCATCGATGAGATTCGAGATTTAAGAGAATACATGTTAAAACTCTCGAAACAGCAAAACAATCTAATTTCTATGTCAGAGCACTTGATTGCACTGAGAGAACACTTGATAGAACAAGAAATGGAATTGCAGTGGATCGAGCGTTTGATACAAGCTATTTCTGACAAAGAATCCGAAGAAAAAATCGTTTTTTCAAAGGAACAAATATGGGAGCATGCGGCAGAGCTGCTGCAAGAGTGGCTGCAGCCCTACAGTGGCAGCAGTATTAGCAGCCAAGTAAGAGTGGTTCATTTTGTTGGTCCAACCGGAGTTGGCAAGACGACGACTATTGCGAAGCTTGCAGCTGAACAAACAATCAAGCAGGGCAGGAAAGTAGGGTTCATTACTTCGGACACCTACCGAATTGCAGCCGTGGATCAGCTTAGGACCTATGCCAATATCTTGAACGTGCCGCTAGAGGTCGTTTTCTCGCAGATGGATTTGCCCCGTGCTTTCAAGCAGCTTGAAGAGCGAGAGCTCATTTATATGGATACAGCTGGAAGAAACTTTCGCAGCGAGCTTCATGTATCAGAGGTCAACAGCTTGCTCCAAACAACCGAGGCTAACGAAACGGTGCTTGTGCTGAGCATGACTGGCAAGACGAAGGATATGTCGGCAGTAGCCAATCATTTTTGCAAATACGGCGTTCGAAAAGTGTTGTTTACAAAGCTTGATGAAACATCGGTTTACGGAGCAATATTCAATCTAATTATGAATTTTGAATTGCTTCCTACCTATATGGCGAGTGGGCAGACCGTTCCAGACGATATCGAGAAGTTTCAAGTGGATTCGTACGTTAAGCAGCTGCTCGGGAGCAATAGTTTATGATGGATCAAGCTGAAGCATTACGTAATTTAGTCAAGCAGCAGGAGCTTCAAGATGAAGGCCGCACGACTCGTGTAGTGACGGTAACGAGCGGTAAGGGCGGAGTTGGAAAGTCGAATTTCAGCTTGAATTTTGCATTAGCGCTCCAACGATTGGGTAAAAAAGTACTCGTTTTTGATGCAGATATCGGAATGGCCAACATTGATGTGCTTATGGGCGTTTCGTCCACGTACAATTTGTATCATCTGCTCAAGCAGGAGAAAACAATTTGGGAAATCGTGCAGGAAGGTCCGGAAGGGCTGAACTTTATTGCAGGTGGATCTGGTTTTAGAGATTTGATGGATTTGTCTACAGAGCAGCTTGACCGTTTCGCTGATGAGATTAGCAAGCTGCATGGCAGGTATGATGTGATCTTGTTTGATACTGGCGCAGGCCTATCGAAGGAAACGGTTAAATTTATAACTGCAGCGCAAGAAACAATCGTTGTGACAACGCCCGAACCTACTTCAATTACAGATGCTTACGCCTTAATTAAGATGGTTAAAGCGATGGAGGTGGATGTTCACTTCAAACTAATTGTCAATCGAGCCGCTGATTTCCGTGAAGGAAAACAAACCGCTGATAAAATTAGCATGGTTGCACACAGGTTTCTTCAATCCGATTTGCCTCATCTTGGTATTTTGCCGGATGACCCAAATGTGTCAAAAGCTGTGAAGCGTCAAGTGCCCTTTACTGTAGCCTATCCTGGAAGCGAAGCATCCGTTGCTATTGACCGGATCGCAAAGCAATTTCTTGAAATACCACAGAATACTGCAATTAACGGCGGTGTCAAAGGATTTCTGCATAAAATGTTCAGACTCTCAAGATAATCCTTTGGAAGTGAGGAGGAAATGGAATGGTTCCTTATCGCGTACTAGTTGTAGATGATTCTGCATTTATGCGAAAGATCATTAGTGATTTAATCATTCAAGATTCACAGTTCAAGATCGTAGCCACAGCTAAAAACGGTCATGAAGCCATTGAAGCGGTGCGTGAATGGAAACCGGATGTCGTTACCTTAGATCTTGAAATGCCGTTAATGAACGGAATTGACGCATTGCAGATTATTATGAAGGATCATCCAACTCCTGTAATTATGCTCTCGGGTATAAGTGAAGACAATACAAGAGAAACGATTAAAGCACTGCAATTTGGTGCATTCGACTTCATTAGAAAACCATCAGCAACGATCTCTAATGATATTCGCCAAGTTGGAGAGGTTCTGCTTGAGAAATTGCGTATCGCAGTATTAACGAAGCGTTATCAGCCTGTGATTACGATTAGCGAGAAACAAGAAACAAAAGCAGATGATAGCAGCTTGCCAAAAGCGAAAAAAGAAGTAGTTTCGAACAACATTTTACACCATGAGGAGCTGCCGTTTGAAGCCTTGTCTACTCCTGCTAAAGATCGGAACAAATTGCCGTTCAAGAAAGCGGAAGATAAACAAGGGCAACAGCGCTCGGTTCCCCCTTTACATAATAAGCTTACAAGCAATATGCAAGATGAAGCAAAGCCTAACGATGCCAAATCTAAGATTGCACCTCGCAAATCAGTCGAAAAGGCACCGCAGGCTGAACCTAAGTCTCATTTCTCTGAGCCACCTTCAACAAAAAAAGCAAAGACAGTCCAGACAGCTTCTACCTTTAAACATATCGTAGCCATTGGAACTTCGACAGGCGGTCCTAGAGCTTTGCATGAGGTAATCACTTCTTTGCCAGCTGATTTCCCAGCACCGGTGCTTATTGTTCAGCATATGCCTCCCAAGTTCACCAAATCATTGGCACAGCGGCTAGACAGCTTTAGCGAGATTCATGTCGTAGAAGCAGAACAGGGAGAAAAAGTAGTTGCTGGCGTTGCCTATATCGCACCTGGCGGCTATCATATGGAGCTTGTCAAAGATGCTTCCAGCTATTCGATTGCGCTCACTGAACAGCCGCAGCGTAACGGACATCGTCCTTCTGTAGATGTATTGTTTGAATCCTTGGCTGAATATCGCGAACTGAAGCGTCATGTGGTCATAATGACAGGCATGGGCAGTGATGGGGCGAAGGGAATGAAGCTGTTATTCGAATGTGGAATTGAAACGACCATAGCAGAAGCTGAAGAAACCTGTGTCGTTTATGGAATGCCGAGATCGGCTGTTGAAGCTGGATGTGTGAGTAAAGTATTGCCACTGCAGCATATTGCATCGCAACTGAAGCAAGCAGTGCTGAAATAGATAGGCTAGAATGGCTTCACCATACTAACAGGAGGTGCTAGGAAATGGATATGAATGCCTATTTATCGATGTTTATCGATGAATCTAATGATCACCTGCAATCCTTGAATGAAAATTTGCTTCGTCTGGAAAGCGAGCCTGAGGAGCTTAGTATCGTTCAAAATATATTCCGTTCAGCGCATACGCTCAAAGGAATGTCAGCTACGATGGGTTTTGAAGATTTAGCAGCGCTGACGCATGAAATGGAAAATGTGCTTGACCTCGTTCGCAACAGCAAGTTAAAAATGGACAGCTTTATTTTTGACACTTTATTTAAAGGGTTAGATGCGCTTGAAGCAATGGTTCAGGATATTGTGGACGGCGGTACTGGGAAAGCGGACGTTACCTCGATCGTTGAATCGCTGCAAATCATCTTGAAAAGTGATTATAGCGCAAGCAAAGCGACTCAGGCTCCAACCGTAGCGGCTAATGCACCAAGTGCTGCAGAATCAAGCGCATCAGGGGCGATGCTGCTTGATGAGTTTCAATCTTCGATTTTGCTTCAATCGATAGAAACAGGACATAATGTTTTTCATATTCAAATCGCTATTCGCGATAATTGCTTGCTAAAAGCCGTTCGTGCTTATATGGTATTTGATTTGCTAGAGCGCAATGGTGAAGTAATTAAATCAGATCCATCCGTTCAAGACATTGAACAAGAAAAATTCAATTTCACTTTTACGGTGTTTACGATTTCACGCTTGCAGCAGGAAGATCTTCAAGCACAGCTGCTTAATATTTCAGAAATTGAATCCGCTGTTGTCACTTCTTTGGATGCAGAGTCCTTAGCCGTGCTCGGCCAATCTAACGCAGCTGCGGCAGTAGAGGTTGTCGAAGTTGCTGAAATTGCTGCGCCGCAAACCGAAACAGCAGTTACATCTGTTGAAGCAGCAAAAGGACAAGCTCGATCGGCACCTGCTGCCAGCACACCAGCTAATGTGTCGAAGACGATTCGTGTAGACATTGAGAGGCTCGATACGCTCATGAACTTGTTTAGCGAATTGCTTATTGACCGAGTTAGGCTGGAACAGCTATCTAGTGAAATCAAATGCAGTGATTTGACTGAAACTGTGGAACATATGGCGCGCGTGAGCTCAGATCTTCAAAGTATTGTACTTAAGCTTCGCATGGTACCTGTGGATTCGGTATTCAATCGTTTCCCTCGTATGATTAGAGATTTAGCAAAATCGCTAGACAAAAAAATCGATCTTGTTATTACTGGTGCCGATACGGAACTTGACCGTACAGTAATCGACGAAATTGGAGATCCGCTCGTTCATCTATTGCGCAACTCGGTTGATCATGGAATTGAAACGGTGGAAGAGAGAATTGCGGCAGGCAAGCCAGAAACCGGTACGATTTTCTTGCGCGCTTTCCATAGCGGAAATCATGTCTTCATTGAAGTGGAAGAGGATGGCCGCGGCATACACCATGAACGAGTACTAAAAACAGCCATTAAAAATGGCGTCGTCACGGCTGACGAAGCAAAACTGCTGACGCCCGATGAAATTAATATGCTTATTTTTGCGGCAGGCTTCAGTACCGCAGATAAAATTTCGGACATATCCGGACGCGGTGTTGGTCTAGACGTCGTTCGTTCAAAAATTACTTCTCTAGGCGGAAACGTAACGATAGATTCTGCATTTGGTAGAGGAACGAAATTTTCTGTTCAATTGCCGCTTACGCTATCCATTATTTCCGCAATGCTGATCAAGCTGGGGTCGGAGAAGTATGCTATCCCATTGTCTTCGATCGTTGAGACAGGCATTATCCGCAAAGAACAAATTCTTCAAGTGCATGGCAACAAAATGATAGAGTTCAGAAATACCATCATACCTCTAGTATCGCTAAGCAAAGTGCTTGACTCTCCTGATTTTAATGAGAATGACGAGCTTGAAACGGAAATTGTAGTCGTTCGAAAAGGCGAGAAGTGGGCAGCTGTAATGGTCGATGAATTTATTGGTCAAAGTGAAATCGTGCTAAAAACGCTGGGCAAATATTTAACGAATATTAAAGCAATTTCCGGCGCAACGATACTTGGCGATGGTTATGTCGCATTGATTATCGATCCAAATGCACTTATCAAATAGGGAGGTTTTTACGATGGGAGAAGAATTAAAGGTTATCGTGTTTGCACTAGGCAGYGAAGAGTATGGAATTGAAGTAGACAAGGTCCGTACGATTGAAAGATTGTCTCCAATTACACGCGTTCCGAAAACAGCTACTTTTATTAAAGGGGTTATCAACCTTCGGGGTGTGGTCGTTCCTGTCATTGACCTGAGAGGCAGATTCAATCTAACGGAAACGGCAACTACAGAAAACTCAAGAATCATTGTTGTTTCAGTGGCTGACATCGAAGTTGGATTCATCGTAGACTCGGCGAATGATGTCATCGACATTGATACAGATACGATTGATTTGCCGCCCGAAATTGTTGGAGGCATTAAAGCTAAATACTTAAGAGGCATTGCAAAGCTTGGTGAAGGTCGACTTCTCATCATGCTGAACTTGTCCGAAGTGCTCAACAAGAATGAAATAATTCAACTTGAGCAGCTTGAGGTATAACTTGTGAACCTTTTTAGCCGCTTTGAAGCATTTGAATTAGATGTATTGAAAGAAGTCGGCAATATTGGAGCAGGCAATGCTGCTACTGCATTATCCCGTTTGTTAGATAAGCCAGTTGATATGGCGGTGCCGAAGGTAAGTTTGCTTCCATTTGAAGAAGTGGCGGAGCGTGTTGGCGGTTCGGAAAAAATCGTCATTGCTGTTTTTCTTCGAGTGGAAGGAGAAGCTCCCGGCAACATGTTTTTTATCATTGAAGAAGATTCGGCAAGGCGATTGTTGCGTCAGCTGCTTTCCTTAAATATTGAAGAGCAGGACGGATATTCAGAAATGGAGCTGTCTGCTCTTTGTGAGATTGGCAATATTTTAGCAGGCTCTTATTTATCTTCATTAGCTGATTTCACTCATTTAGCAATGGCCCCCTCCGTACCCGCTATAGCAGTAGATATGGCAGGTGCCGTGCTTAGCTACGGTTTAATGCAATACGGAGAGATGGGGGACTCGGCCCTACTTATTGAAACGACCTTTTTGGAGGATTGTCAGTCGCTTGAAGGACATTTTTTCCTCATTCCAGATCCAGAGTCGTTTGAGAAAATTTTTAGGGCTTTGGGAGTCGTTAGCGAATGATACAACAAAATTTGGTCAAAGTCGGCATGGCAGATTTAAATATTGCAACGGATGGGGCGATACTCAAAACGACCGGCTTAGGTTCATGTGTTGGACTTACCTTGTATGATCCAACGCGAAAAATAGCCGGTATGGCACATGTCATGCTGCCATCTTCAGACATTGCCCGTGAGACCAAAATGAATCTAGCTAAATATGCAGATACCGCCATACCCGAGCTGCTTGATCGAATGATAGCAGCAGGTGCATACATTGAACGCATGAAAGCTAAGATGGCTGGTGGAGCTCAAATGTTTGCTATGTCTGGACACAGTGATTCGCTAAGAATTGGCCCGCGCAATGTTGAATCCTGTACAGAAATGCTTAGAAGATTCAAAATTCCGATTATCTCTCAAGATACGGGCGGAAATTTTGGTAGAACGATAGAGTTTGACAGTACTAGCGGAATGCTTTCCATAAGAAGTGTGCAATTTGGAACAAAGGAGATTTAAAATGTTCGGAACATGGCGATGGAATGTCGTATTTGGAATTTTCGGCACCGTGCTTACGGTAGCTTTCTCAATCGGTAACAATCCGATTACTGTTATGCTGCTTAGAAGTATGTATGCTTTCATCGCTTTTTTTGTTCTTGCGTATGGAGTACGGGCAATATTGGCATACATCCTTCAACCGCCAGCACTAATAGGCTCGGAAATTGAAGATGAAGAAGGAAAAGGCAGTCAGCTAGATTTACAGACACCTGATGAGTCAGAAGATATCAATCAATTGTTGAAATCACAGATTAAAGATGGTGCCGGCAAGCAGCCAATCGAAACTCAGAAAGATGATGCAAGCGATTTTCGTCCGTTAAATCCTCCGCAATTGTTAAATTCAAAAAATACACAGCCTGAAGAATTGGTTAAAGCCATTCGTCACCTGACAGGAGAGTGAGTCGATGATTGAGCAGAAGACCCCTCATTTGACAAACTTGCAGATGTGGCAAGCCTGGAGAGAACAAGGCGATTTGGAAGCGAAAAAGACGTTGATTGAACAATATTTGCCGCTGGTTGATTATGTAACGAATCGAATGGCCATTGGACTCCCAAAAAACGTCATTAGAGATGACCTTGCAAGCAATGGCGTAATGGGTCTTATTGACGCAATTGAAAAATTTGATTACGGCCGCGGCTTGCAGTTTGAAACGTATGCATCATGGCGCATTCGCGGCGCTATAATAGATGGCTTAAGACAAGGTGACTGGGTCCCGCGTTCTGTGCGAGAGAAGGCTAAACGAGTAGAAGAGGCATATCAGCACTTAGAGCAGCAATACTTGCGTTCTGTGACAGATGCAGAAATTAGCCGCTATCTTGATGTAACGGAGAAAGAATTCATTAATATGCTTCAAGATATTGCGGTTACAACGGTTTGCTCATTGGAAGACCCGATTCGTGAAGAGGAATCGGAGACTAGAATGTCTTTGCTAGTGGACGATAAAGCGAAAAACCCGGATCATAAGGTTCATGAGTTTTATTTGAAAGAATCATTGGTTAAAGGGATTGAAAAACTTACGGAAAAGGAACGAACAGTCGTTTCTCTCTTCTATTATGAGGAATTATCATTAAGTGAAATTGCTGAAGTAATGTCACTATCACCGTCGAGAATATCCCAGCTCCATTCTAAAGCGATTTTGAGGCTGCGAGGAGCTTTGGCTAAGCATAAAGATCAACTCATGCAACATTAAAAGGGGGGAGCTACGTGGAAAATCTTCAATTAGAATCATACCTACGCATACAGACATCTGCCGATAATTTGTCTGCATTTTTAACCTTTAGCAGGATTTCGGACGAATTCGAATGTAACGGCGATGAGCTAGAACGATTCTTGCATAGCAAGGGGATCGTTTTTGGCCTTCGTAAAGAAGTTCTGAGTCAGATTGGCACTAATCCTCTCGCATATTTCAAAGAACAAACACTTGTTGCGCAAGGGCAGTCTCCTACACCTGGTAAAGACGGATATGTGAAGCTAGTTTATGATATGGATAAAAATGTGAACGCCCCAACGGAGCTCGAAGATGGGAAGGTTGACTTTAAAGAAGTTGTTCAGCTGAAAAATGTCAAGCGTGGACAATTGATTGCTGAGCGATTCGAGCCTACAGCAGGTCCTGTTGGCAGGACGGTAACGGGAGAAGAAATTGCTCCTAGGCTCGGCAAGCACGTTAGATTTAAAGTAGGCAAAAATGTCGTTTTGAACAACGAGCAGACGGCTATGTATTCGGCAATTGACGGCTTGATTTCGCTTACTGAAAAAGAAAAAATTAATGTGTTTCCTGTTTACGAAGTAAACGGCGATGTGGATTACAGTGTCGGCAATATTGATTTTGTTGGTACAGTAGTCATCAGAGGCAATGTTCTTAGCGGATTCAGGGTTAAAGCTTCGGGCGATATCCGAGTTATTGGCGGAGTTGAAGGGGCAGAAATCGAATCAGAAGGCTCTGTTGAAATTACAGGCGGAATATTGGGAAGCAATAAAGGTTTTGTAAAAGCTGGACGAAACGTGCGAAGCTCATTTATACAAGAAGGCAATGTTATCGCGGGCGAAGAGGTGCTGGTATCACAAAGCATCATGCATTCGCATGTAAAAGCCGGAAAAAATGTTGTGTGTTCAGGCGCAAAAGGATTGATCGTAGGCGGACTTGTACAAGCAGGTGACCTTGTCAGCGCTCGAACCATTGGCAACTCGATGTCCACAGCCACAACCATTGAAGTAGGCGTAAACCCTGAATATCGTTCGGAGCTGCTCGAGCTAAGAACGAGGTTAAGGCAGAACATGGATAATTTAGATAAAACGGATAAAGCGCTTGTTATTTTGGATCAATTAGCTGTGACAGGGAAATTAACTCCTGAGAAGCTGGCATTGCGCGTTAAGCTGACCGCCACAAAACGTCAGACGGTGCTTGAGAATGATGAGACGAGAAGCCGTATTCTTGAGATAGAGAAAACGCTGGAGAACACAGATCGATCGAAGATCGATGTCAGCAATATTGTATTTGGCGGAACAAAAATTGTAATTGGCAGGTACACAAAGTTTGTGAAGGATTCAGCACAGCGGGTGACCTTCCGTTATTCCGAAGGGGATATCGTCTTAGTTCCTTATACCAAATAACGCTTGAAATTGATGAATGGCGCAAAGGGGTGAGCAGATATGACGTTCAAATCCATTGATTTGCAGATGTCTGTACCACGAACGCAAGAATTCAGCGGCATGCATGGACAAGCGATGCATAAACCTGTAGCTGATCAGAATACGTTGGCCAATCAGTCCGCCAAACAAACAGAGCTTTTAAGAGGGAAAAACACAGCGATTGAGCAATCAAACGGACTTCATATTCGCAGTGATCAAGAAGGTCAGCAAGGTAACGCTTATCAGCAGGCAAAACGTAAGCGTACACAGTTATCCTCGGATGTTGATGAACAGGAGGCGGCTCCGACACATCCGTACAAAGGCCATAGGCTTGATATTAAGTTATAAAATGAAGGCATCCTATGAAAGGCAGGCTATGAACGATGCAGCCATACTTGCAATATATCGTATTACTAGGAGCGGTTGTTATTGTCGGTGCCTTTGTAATGCCTCGTAAGAAGCAGGATACAGCTCTACCGTCACAATCGATGCAAAACATGGAAACCGCGCTGGAGCAGTTTATGGAGAACATGGAGAAGGACAATGAGGATCTCGTGCTCCTCGTTAGAACTGCTCAGCAAGAATCGAAATTAGATGCGGATCGCAAGGAGCAGCGTATTGTAGAATTGGAGCGGAAATGCGAACAGCTCACAGAACAGCTGCAAAAGAAAATGTCCGAGTCCATGGCCTACATG
>NZ_JBFRDK010000124.1:0-20595 GCF_052113545.1 Paenibacillus sp. TAF43_2 | reverse complement strand
GTGGCCAGTTGATTTTACGCTGAGCTCCTACAAGTACGCACTGTCCAAACCGGAGTTTTTACAGTCGCTTTTTGTTTCTATTGTGCGGGTTGTTCTCGGAACGATCATTAGTTTGTTGGTGGTTGTTATTTCCGCGTATCCGTTGTCGAAGGAACGGACGGAGTTTCCGATGCGAACCTTCTATGTGTGGTTCTTCTTTGTAACCATTTTGTTTAGCGGGGGATTAATCCCAACCTACATGGTCATTAGAAATTACCATATGCTTGATACGATCTGGGCACTTGTACTTCCAGGCGCCGTGGCGGTGTTCAACATCGTGCTGCTGCTGAATTTCTTTCGCGGTACACCGAAAGAAATTCAAGAGGCTGCACTTGTTGACGGATGTACCCATTGGCAGCTGCTTTGGAAAATGATGGTTCCGATATCGATTCCTGCACTTGCGACAATTCTGTTGTTTACATGTGTAGGACAGTGGAATTCTTGGTTCGATGGACTGATCTATATGAACTCGCCTATGAATTATCCGTTGCAGACGTATCTGCAGACACTTGTTGTAAGCACGGAATTATTTACGGCAGGGGGAAACCTGACAGCGGAAGATATGAAGGCGCTTGCTGAGGTATCCGACCGTACGACCAAAGCCTCGCAAATTTTTCTTGCAGCACTGCCTGTGCTTGTTCTCTATCCTTTTTTGCAAAAGTATTTCATGAAAGGCATTGTACTTGGCAGCGTGAAAGGATAGATTCAAGAATTATCATGACTTCATATCGGGAGGAATGGTTTGTGATGAAGATGAAGCTGTTGCTTGTGCTCTTTTTAATAGCAACTTTTTTGAATGTTGGGGAGGCGCATGCTGTGAATCAGGAAAATAAGCAGAGCACTTCAAAAATCGTTACTTGGGATACACCTGCTTGGCAGCAAAAAAACAATAGTTTTTCGGTTTGGATAAGAGAGAGCGGCCAGAAAACGTGGAATGAGCTATATGTTTATAACGTAAAAAACGGCGAGCAGAAGGAGCAAGATGTGCCAACGGATGCAGCCATGGTTAACGTAGACTTTTCAGGTACAGCAGAGTTTAAGGTAACGTATAACAAGGAAAAAATCAAAAATTATGAAATACGCCCTTCGGCTTATGGAATCCATGCTAAAAAAACAGAAGAGAAAACATTAAACTTTTCACTCACGCAAAATAGCAAAGCTCCATTAAAGCCCACTATTATGGTGAATGGCAGCTGGAGTGAGGGCAATTTGCATATCCTTTCAAACATGCCTGAGAACGATGCACCTTTACAGAATGCCGCAAACGTTTATGTTATAAATCCTGGCGACCCGATCCCGCTTTATTTGCCAACGGGCAAAGATACGTATTATTTTAAGCCGGGCGAGCACGAGCTGCCAAAAGGGATGTGGGTTGAGCTTGATCTCGAGGAAACCGTTCAACTGGAAAAATTTGATTTGGTGCAGCAGCTAACCAACTCCCAGTGGTTTGCAAAAGGACCCCAACGATTTGTGATTGAGGCCAAGGAGAGAAAAGACGACCCGTATGTAAAAGTATACGATGGGTATGAGAATAACAAGGAAGGAACAGTCACCGATTTATTGAGTAATGTGAACGCGAGATATGTAAAGCTTGTCCTACTAGGTAATACCGGATCAAGTCATTATGTAATGACATCATTGGCAAGCGAATTTAAGCTTTATAAAAAGGGAGGCGATTCGACAAATATTGCAAAGGGCAAAGCGGTAAATGGGGCATTCCCCAGTTACTCCAATATGACTGACGGCAATGATTCTACTCATTATATGTCGTCTACCGGTTATGGCAATTGGCATGCAGGAGAAGCGTTTTATATCAGTCAGAGCGATACGACTGTTTATTTGGCACCAGGCTCGCTTGTCAAAGGGTCAATTTCTGCAGATGATCTGAGCAACATTACAATTAAAGGCCGAGGTATCATGTACGGTGGTGATCTTTTGCGGCCTAGAAATTACGCTGAGGGACGAAGCGGGGCGATATGGATTACGAGAAGCACTAATTCAAAGGTAGAAGGCATTACACTGATCGATTATCCGATGTGGTCAGTCGTTATGAACTTTACGGATCAAACGTCGATCAAAAACATAAATTTTTTCGGTTCGATGGTTAATGCTGATGGCATTCACCTCTCAGGCAGCAAAAATGCGCAGGTTTCAGGCGTATTCATAAGAACGACGGACGATAATTTTGTCATTTATCATTATGGTGAGAGTTCAAATATAACGGTGAAGGATTCTATATTCTGGGCAGATAATGCCCGTCCTATTTTGCTAGGCTTGGGAGATACGCCAAATGCGACGATCGATAAGGTTAACTTTGAGAATATCTATATTTTGAATCAACGAGGCGTATGGGATCTGAATAAATATAATGGTGCGATTCAAATTTGGGCAACAGGAGGGAACAAGATAAGCAATATTGCCTTTAAAAATATGTATATCGATGAGTTCGAAGCTCCGGGGGACTCTATGTTTTTTCAAATCAAGACAGATGAGATGGCTGCTGGAATTGCGCCTGGTTCTGTGAGCAACGTCTCCTTTAACAACATTATCTACCGCGGCAAGCTTCCACGAAAATCTCTTATTAGCGGCGTTGACGACAGCCATAATGTGAGCGGGATCGTATTTAACCGTTTTAAAATAAACAATACGGTATTGTCTTCTACTAACATGAAACAGTTTATCGAAATCAAGGGGAAGTATTCGGATATAAAATTTAAATAGCATCAAAAAAACGGAAAATAAGCTGCTAACCTGCCTGTTATGGGCAGGTTTTTTTGTGTTTGCTATCAGGAAGGATGCATGCGTTCACGGAAAGCGGTAGGGCTGATTTTCTCATATTGTTTAAATAATTTACTGAAATAAAAGGTGTCCGAGATTCCGACATCTTGAGAGATTTCTTGTACCGATCGATTTGTGCTTTTTAATAAAAACTTTGCTTTTTGAATTTTTAGCATGTTCGTATATTTGATGATGTTTGTACCTGAATATTTCTTAAAGATTTGACACAAATATTCATACGTACGATCCATGCTGCGTTCTATTTCTTCTTTTGACAGGTTGTCGGTGTATGCTTCATCTAATAGACGAACCAATTTCCGATAAACAACAAATGATTCGGGTATGTAACGCTGATTTTTGGATTCGACTAAAATGGACAAAGCAATGGATTCCAAAATTTGCGCAAATTGCAGCGTTGAGCGGAAACGAAAATATACTTCTGGCTTAGAGAAGGTCTCCAGCAGCTTTTCGAATTGGGAAAGAAGCTCGTAGGGACGAGGGGATTGAAAATACCTAGGCAGGATCAATTCATCGACATGCTCATATTCAAAGGTACGTAAATCCTGATGCTCCAGCAGCGAATAATCGATGCCAGATGCCAAGTCTCCGACTTCCTTCAGAGAAGGCGTGCAGGAAAATTGAACCCAGAAGAAATTCGCTTTGGGGTTCGTTTTTTTCCAGCTGTAATGCCGCTCCCACGGTTTTAAAATGAAGATATCTCCGGAGTTCAGCTCCAGCTGTTCGGATTCCACTTGCAGGTAAATGGGCCCTTCGGCAACGACCATCAGTTCAAAAAAAGGATTGGAATGCTCCATCATATAGAGGTTATCATTGCCCTGTTGTATGCCAGCCCATCTCACATCAAGGCTCGCGAGCCTTGACATCGTAAAAAAAGACATGAAATCCCTCCCGTACCTATTAAATATGATCAATTAATTATAGGAGATTATGGTACCTCTGACAACACTGCGAACATACGAATCTGAACCGATAGAATCGATGAAATGGAACGGTTTTTTTTAACATTATTTATTTTTAAACCTTAACAATGTCGATGTTTCTCGTACTGTTTCGTTGATAAACTCATTGATGTAACCACTATGAGAATAAGAGGTGCAACGATGAAAATTTCATTAGACCAGTATAAGAACAAAGTGCGCGGATGTTGGATCGGGAAAAACGTCGGAGGGACGCTCGGAGCGCCATTTGAATGCAAACGCGGGGTGCTGGGTGTCACTTATTACACCCATGATCTGACGCAAGGAGTTCTTCCTAACGATGATTTGGATTTGCAATTGGTGTGGTTAAATGCAGCAGAGAAACACGGGAAAATGATTAATTCACGAATTTTGGGCGAATATTGGCTGTCTTATATCGTTCCTAACTGGGCCGAATACGGTGCAGGGAAAAACAATATGCGGATGGGAATCGTGCCGCCGTTATCCGGTTATGTAAACAATAAATTCCGTGACAGCAATGGGGCTTTTATTCGCTCGGAGATATGGGCATGTCTCGCACCCGGCCATCCGGATATCGCTGTGAAATATGCTTTTGAAGATGCGGTTGTCGATCACAGTCACGAGGGTGTCTATGCGGAAGTGTTCTTCGCAGCCATCCAAAGCGCCGCTTTCGTAGAGAGCGATACGTATAAGTTAATCGACATCGGACTTTCATATCTTCCAGATGATTGCGGATCTGCAAAAGCGGTTCGGACGGTTATAGAATGTTATCGTTCGGGTATGAGCTGGCAGGAAGCTCGAATTCGTGTGCTGACTGAGCTTCCTGGCAGCTTCGGTATTATCGGGATGACTCCGGAGCTGTTGACGGATGAAGTTCCTGTCGGGGACATGGGCTGGGATGCGCCAAGCAACGTTGGAATTACAATCATCGGCTGGCTTTACGGAGAAGGCGACTTTGGCAAAAGCATTTGTATCGCGAATAATTGCGGTGAAGATACCGATTGTACAGCGGCAACACTTGGCGCCATTATGGGGATTATTGGCGAGCCTGAGCGTGTGCCGTCGGAATGGCTGGAGCCTATTGGGGACGAGATCAAAACCTTATGCATCAATCTGGGAGATCAAGGCTTAAAGATCCCGAAGACGGTGACGGAACTTACGGATCGGATCTTAAAGCTGACACCGATTTTTCTTGGAAGCGAGTATTGTGACTATGTAAATGCGGAACGCGGTTATACGATCGAGACTAAAGAGGATAAGGATTTATATAATCATCCGAAAAGAGTAAACTGCTGGGTTTATCGTGAAACCTCCGATTTGTTCAAGCAAAGCCCATTTATGGTCCATTACGACTTTCAAATCTTTTCGGTCTATTTGGATTATCGGAATGAACCCTTTGTATCGGAGGCTCAGCCAAAACGGTTCCGCCTTGTCTTGGACAACCAGCTGTTTATACAGCAGTGGTTAAACGTCAAATGGCATTTGCCGGAGGGTTGGACCGTGTCTCCAGGACCGAATATTAGCGTACCGCTTGAGCAGTATCACTGCAATGTAGGCTATAATGAGCTTTTCTTCGAGTTGACGCCTAATGCATTAAAGGAGCCGCGGTATGATCTGATCGTCGAGATCACATCGGCTGGACGGCCTACGAAGGGTCTAATTCCAATCGTTTTGCTGAATGTGCCTCAAACTGCCGGAGAAGAAACGGTATCTCTTGTGGATTCAAAGGCTCCAGCAGCCCATATGATTCGATCAATTATTTAATCTAGCTGCTAAAACATAACCAAAACAGCTTGGAGGGTATACATTGACAACTCCGATTGTGATTTGGCCAAAAGGTGCACCGCATATTATTAGTGGAGAACCGCAAGGAGACCCAACATTAACTCCTTATTTGGTTCAAAGTGCTGTTCCTACAGCAGCTATTATTGTATGTCCAGGCGGTGCCTATGGCATGCTGGCAGATCATGAAGGTGAGCCGATCGCCCACTGGTTTAACAGTATAGGCATTTCTGCATTCGTGCTGAAGTATCGGTTCGCGCCCTATAAATATCCTGTTCCAATGCTTGACGCTCAACGTGCCATTCGATATGTGCGTCATCATGCAAAAGACTGGAATATTGATGCGGAACGAGTAGGTGTGATAGGTTTTTCCGCAGGAGGTCATCTTGTGTCCACAGTTGGAACACATTACGACAGAGGGCGTATGGTGGATCTTGATCCAATTGAGAGGGAAAGCAGTCGCCCCGACTTGCTAATCTTATGTTATCCCGTTATCAGTTTTGGTGAGTTCCGTCATCATCATTCAATGATAAATTTGCTAGGAGAATTTCCTTCGGAGGAGCAGAGACACGACTTATCCAATGAGCTGCAAGTCACCGCGGATACTCCGCCTGCCTTTTTGTGGCATACGGCAGACGATGAGGCCGTTTCGGTGGAGAACAGCCTTCTCTTCGCACAAGCTTTGTATCGGAACCATGTTCCGTGTGAAATGCATATGTTCGAGAGTGGTCCGCACGGAATGGGATTAGCCGAGAACGATGCAAGTGTTGGAATGTGGACATTACTGTGCAGGGAATGGTTGAAAAAACGAGGCTGGAGAGTCGTAGAGGAAAAAGCTCCATAAATATTATTTTTACTACGTTAATAAAAAGCAATAGCTCCTATCGAATGATGATAAGGAGCTGTTGCTTGTTTTTAGTTGATTACAAATAGAGGGTGGCCGAGCTGGAAAAGGATCATGGTCTTGTAGAACGCACCGTCTACTCTTATAGACTTGATTTTCTCATTAATTAAACATTATTATATATAAAGTATACGAATATAATAGTGATAATGAAATAAAACCATGGGAGGATCATATGAAAAACTTTATTATTTTTGGAGCGAGTAAAGGACTCGGTGAAGCATTCGTTAAAGGATTGCCGGAAGCGGGAGACAACGTATGGATATTTTCCAGAAGCTGTCCGAATGGTTTGGGACTTARCGACGGTGTTCATCGCTATTGGATTGAAGCTGATCTAGCGTTGAATGAAGCAAGCGATAGAATTGCGAGTAGATTACATGATGTCGTCATAGACGTATTCATATATAATGTTGGGATATGGGAAAGCAAAGGATTTATGGATGACTACGATTTTGAGAATGATGACCCTAACGAAATCGTTAATATTATAAATGTAAATATAACATCCGCAATTACTTGCATCCAGAAGCTGCTGCCGAATTTAAAAAAATCAAACAACGCAAAAATTTTCTTCATCGGATCTACATCAGGTCTCGAAAATAATGACAGTACACAAATTTCATTCGTAGCCTCGAAATTCGGATTGCGTGGAATTAGCAATTCTTTGCGGGAGCATGTGAAGAAGTACGGAATAGGTGTAACCTGTATAAACCCAGGCGAAATTGCAACTCAGATCCCATATGAAGATGGAATAGAGAAGGTTTTATCGGCTTATAATGGGACACAGATCCCCCTTCAGGATATTGTATCCTTGGTCAAATGTGTGATGAATCTCTCAAGGGCTTCCTGTGTGAAAGAAATAAATATTCCAGCCATGCTCAGCACGAGTGTATGATTGCACGAACAAAGCATGGTAATGGGAGAAAAGAGATGACAAATCAAGATGAATATTGGAATTGATGCTGGCGGCACACTTATCAAAGTAGCCTATATGAAAAATAACCTGCTCGAATTTGAAAAGTTTCCTATTGCTGAATTGGAGCAAGTGGCATCTTGGATAAACGGATTAGATAACATTAAGATCTGCACGACAGGCGGTAAAGCTACTTTTTTGAGATCGTTATTTAGTCAACAAGCTGAACAAATCGTTGAATTTGAAGCAACATCGAGTGGTGTGCGACATCTTCTTGCTACGTGTGGAATAACGGAGGAGTCATACATATTAACAAATGTTGGCACCGGAACTTCGATTCACCACATAGACAAAAGCGAGCAGCAGCGTGTCGGCGGTACCGGGGTCGGCGGCGGCACCATGATGGGGCTATCACAGCTGCTTACAGGGTTAACTGACTATGACAGCATTGTACCTTTAGCAGCTAAAGGTATACGAGATCGTATAGATTTGAAGGTAAGCCAAATTTATAAGGGGACAGTGCCCCCTATACCGGGAGATTTAACAGCCAGCAACTTCGGGAATGTTGACCCCATGGTATCGAAAGCAGATTTGGAACAAGAAGAACTACTAGCTTCTGTCATTGGAATGGTAGGGGAAACGGTGGCGACCGTTAGTGTTCTTGCGGCTGGACAATGCGGCGTATCCTCTGTCGTATTCATCGGTTCGTCGTTTATTCGAAATGAATTTCTTAAAGAAGTGGTACAAAGCTATACGAGGCTTAGAGGGGCAAATCCCATATTTCTCGAAAATGGGGAGTATTCAGGTGCCATTGGCGCTTTGCTGCATGTGAGTAAATAAACACAGCTAGCAAGTAGAGTATTCAAGGAAATGATAGTTCAACGAGACATCTATGATAGCGCTAACAAAAATGCTTGCCAGTCCTCTGAAGTTGCAGTAAGTTAGTAGTATAAAGGAGGAATGAAATGATGGAACGGACTACTCTTCATTTACCCAGAAGTCAGCCGGAAGCGCAAGGAATACCCTCCGCTGCTGTAATTGCCTTTTTAAATACTGTAAAAGAAAAAAAGCTGGAACTGCATAGTCTTATGCTGCTTAGACATGGACAGGTAGTAGCAGAGGGATGGTGGAAACCTTATGCATCAGATATTCCTCATATGCTGTTCTCGCTTAGCAAGAGCTTTACCTCAACTGCCATGGGTCTCGCTGCTGCAGAAGGGAAATTGTCGTTAAACGATGCGGTTGTATCGTTCTTTCCGGAAGATGTTCCAGCTGAGGTGAATTCTAATTTAGCTGCAATGGAAATCCGTCATTTGCTGATGATGGGAACAGGGCATGATCAGGACACAACAAGTAAGCTGCAGCAGTGTGAAGATGGAAATTGGGTCAAGGCGTTTCTGGATGCTCCTGTTGAGCATGCACCGGGTACACATTTTGTCTATAACAGCGGAGCTACATATATGCTGGCAGCCATACTGCAGAAGGTGACTGGTCAAACGCTGCTTGCATATTTGCAGCCGCGGTTGTTTGAACCGCTTGGCATTGAAGGGGCGACATGGGAATCTTGTCCTCGGGGAATCCATGTTGGCGGCTGGGGGCTAAACATCACCACGGAGGATATTGCTAAGTTTGGCCAGCTATATTTGCAGAAAGGCGTATGGAATGAACAGCGTCTGCTACAGGAGGATTGGGTTGATGAAGCGACGTCAGCACAAATCTCCAATGGAGACGGTGGAGTGAGCGACTGGGCGCAAGGTTATGGCTACCAGTTCTGGCGATGTCGGCACGGAGTGTACCGCGGTGACGGTGCATTCGGTCAATTTTGTATCGTGATGCCCGAGCAGAATGCGGTGCTGGCAATGACAAGCGGTACAAATGATTTGCAAGGTATTCTGGATGTGGTCTGGGATCACTTGCTCCCAGCAATGGAATCATCGTCACTTCCTGCAAATCAGGAAGCACATTCGAAGCTTGCGGATGAATTGCAGCAGCTATCGCTACCGCTGCCGCAGCTGCCGCCGGATTCACCATTGGAAGCCATCATTGACGGCATTGAATATACGCTCGAACAAAACGAACCGCTTTGGAAAAACATTTCTATATCCTTCGAGGCTAATAAAGCCGTCCTCCTTCTGAGCAAGGAGGATATTGAATATACGATTATGCTTGGTCGAGGTGCCTGGGTAGAGGGAACGACGCCTCTCTTTCAGGGAGAATATCAACGCTTCGTTGGCAGCTTTGCCTGGGAGCAGGAAAACACGCTTCAGCTAACCTTGAGGTTAATTGAAACGCCTTTCTCTATTTATGTCCACATTTTATTTGATGGGGACAACATTGTATTAAGTCAAAACTCAAATGTATTAGCTGAAAAGTCTGAAATTCGTGGACGGAAAACAGAAGTGAACTAGTTAAAAGCCGCATTGAATGCGGCTTTTTTTTTGTGATAACTGTGATTAACGTAACATTATTGATAAGTTGTTTGATATTTATCTTTTATGCTAGTTTCGGGAACAATCCGCCTTGTATGCGGCCTCCAGCTGCTAGACCCAATCCTTCTGTACAGCTGTGCGGCTTTCCGCTAAATATTGTGCCATCCGGCATGAAAATAATGGCCAGCGCGCGTCGCGGTTTATCGGTATGATTAGCATTCGCATAATGGAACGTCAACCCGTCATGAAAGGTACAGCTTCCGGCTTTCATACGCACGACTACTGCAGTGTTTCTATCCACGTCTTGAGCTCCTGCATCGGCAAATATATCACTAGGAGCAACTAAGTCGATGCTTTTTAAATTTTTTATTTTTTGCGATTTTGGAACAAACATCATACAGCCGTTATTCTCATCCACATCATCCAGCGCGATCCAAATAGAGAATGCTCCGCTTTCCTGCATCGGCCAATATGGCCAATCTTGATGCCAAGGCGTTGGCTTGGAATCATTCGGCATCTTCAAGAGGGCATGATCATGAAATAAACGGATTCCTTCAAATCCAGTAAGCTGCTTGCCCATATCTGCAAAACGATTGCCTAACACGAACCGGGCCATCCCGCCATGATCTCTCCATGTGTTTACACGCTGATTCAGCACTTTGAAGTAAGAGCCGCCAGCTTGGTCCGTCTGAATGGAACGCCCTGTAGTATCACTCATTGCTTCTTCCAAATACGTCCTCAGTTCTTGCAGCTCGTCCTCGGAAAGTACATTATCCACTTGAACAAAACCGTTTTCCCGATAAAAAATGATTTGCTTTTCAGTCAAAACCCTCTTATCATTCAACATAACCATTCTCCCTTTTATATAAAGTTCTTAGGTTTACTTTATGACAGGGAGCCGTTCGAATTCTTGGATGATCTACAAAAAAAGTAGGACGATCTGCTAAGGAGGATGGACTTGAAATGTCTATTCTAAATGGAAATGCATTTTTCGAGGACAGAGAGTTTCCTTTTTTTATACAGCGCTATCAAATTAAAAAAGGTGAGGTCATTCCTGCGCATACACATGATTTTGTTGAGCTTGTGTATGTGGTTAAGGGCGGAGCGCTGCATGAAATGGCCGATCAACGGTATCCGCTTGCAACCGGTGATGTATTCGTCATCGAGCCACAAACCTATCATGGCTACTTTAACACCGATGGAGAAGAAACCATCGTATATAATCTCCTATTTGAGAAGCAACTGCTTCAGAAGGAATTGGGCGTCCTGCTGCAACTACCCGCCTTCATTAATTTCTTCTATCTCGCTCCTTTTCTAAGGAAAAACGCCTCTTTTGTACCGTATATATCATTGAACGAGCATCAGCGGGGGCAATTGGAATTTCTTCTCCAAAAAATTCATAAGGAGTTTTATGAAAAGCCGGTAGGTTATCAGCTCGTCATAAAAACAAATTGGATCGAGTGTTTGGTATTGTTAAGTCGTTATCAGGATAACAACGAGAACAATAATAATAGTCCGCTGCCGAAAGAGGAATGGATGAGTTCTATTTTGCATTTCGTAGAACAAAATTATCGACAGCCGTTATCGTTGAATCAGCTATCCCAAACCTGCGGCATGAGCGTATCGTCCTTCACGGCAAAATTTAAGAAAGCGACAGGCATGAGCCTCATGGACTACAAGCATTCCCTTCAAATCAGGCATGCTTGCGAATTGTTGAAGGATCATCGCAACAAGGTTGTACATGTCGCATATAGTTCCGGATTTCAAGATGTCAGCTTCTTCAATCGGATTTTTCGCAAACACATGAGTATGACGCCTAGACAATTCCGCAATGGTTTGTAGCGTTAATATGGCGGAATTGGTTGAATATCTGGTAGCAAGAGTGTAAGGTTAATGTTGCTGGACTAACTGGCTGATCAGCATAAGAACAATAGTGGAGGTAACTTTATGAGTCAACGCTATAGAATTACAAGGACAATGCAAGAGCAGAACCATTTGGAGCAAAACATATCTTTGGAAGAGTGCAAAAGTTATTTTGCTGCCAAACCTGATTTTTCGTATACATCCGTTTTCACTGTAAAAGGGGAAACCACGATGTCTATTGACGGTGATTTTTTTATGTGGAGCTATGGCGATAGCACAATCCCGTTCAGGCATTATCAGGGAGATATATATGTGTCCGGAACGAATGAAGCCGTGATCCCTAAGATGATTGAGGTTGCGAGCGACTTGGGTGCGGACGTGGTGGAAGGGTAAGAAGCAATATGAAAAAAAGCCTCCGATCAGTAAAGTAATTTTACTGGCAGGAGGCTTTTTGAATTGATGATTGATTTGATAACTTTATTGTACAATCGTTTTTGCAATAAAGGCTAGATCAACAATATCGATAATGCCATCATGGTTGATATCCGCTTTTTTGACCGCATTCCAATCAGGGCTAGATGAATTTTTGCCATAGCTGGCTGCTGCAATGCCGAGATCACCAACGGTCACTTTTCCGTCTGAATTTGTGTCTCCTGATGTTGGGACATGGACTGCGTTTTTAAATGCTTGCAGTGCTTGATTCAAAGCGGTAACCGCTTGATCAATTTCCGCTTGGTTTACAGCTTTATCGGCTGCTGCTTTGGCTGCATTAATCGCTGCTTGCAAAGCGGCTTTGGAACCAACAGGGTATTGTCCTGGCGAATTGCCTTCTACAGCTGCTTGAATGGCTGCCTCTGATTGTGCAATTAAGGCGTTCAATGCTTCTTTGTTCAGCTCATTCGTGTTCGTGATTTTAACATTATGCGTGACATGAGCAAGTGTCGTCTCCACGCCTGCTGAATTGGCAAGCTTCGCTTGCGAGAGTGTAATACTCGTATTAGGTGACTCTTTAATCGCTTTCCAGTTTAATTTAAGCAATTCTCCATCGGCGATGACAGCATGGTCTGCACCTTGACTAGCAAGCAAAATCCGAATTTGTCCGGGGACGTCCGTTTTAGAATCAATAACGATAAGACCATTCTTTATGGACTCCGCCGAAACAAATGCGAGCTTGTCGGCATCATAATCAAATGTGAGATCCTGAGCATAAATGGCATCCTCCGATTTAGTCGACACATGCGTTAACCCGTAATTTACTTCGAAGCTTTTACCTAATGATATTTGAGAAGCACCTGTGAGTGTCCCCGTTAATTCGTTTTCAGCAGGGGGATTGAGGTTAGGAACGTCGGCCTTATACATCGTCAAAAAGTCCAAATTCACATTGCCAATCGAACCATTATCAATACGATAGCTGATCACATTTTTGCCGGCCTTTAAGCGTAAACGCTCAGAAGCGGTAAACCATTCATCCCAGCTGATCGCCGTTTTATCTGGGCCAATCGTTTTTACTTGTATGCCATTTACATATACATTAATGTTTGCTCTTGCCGGCAACTGTGTCGTAGGATTATTTGTGGATTCACCATCGACTTGCACACCATAAGCGTATCTAACACCCACGATGTAATCACCATCTTCAGCCGCATTCACTACAAAACTAGCTTCTGCACCAGCTTTTTTGGGCAGGTTAATATAACCCGTTCCTTGATAATTTGCATGACTGTTGCCTTTCGTAATATCACCATAAAGAATAGCATCTTCAGCTTGATACATTTCTCCGAGTCCTAAATCACCAGAAGGCAAGTCCTGCCATTCATATGGCGATACAGGTATACCGAAATGAGGTGTTCCATCTGCATTCCAATCAAATTTTTGAATATTGACCTGACGCCACCAGTTGCGCCCAGTATCTTGATATACGCGCGAATGATAAATCATCCAATCTTCCTTGCCATCTGCCGATTTGACAAAACCTGCTCTGGCAGGGCCGGATACATCATCTGTAGCAACGAAAACATCATTTGTGCGCGTCCAAGAATCCGGGTTCAAAAAATCGCCATCGGTATTCATAAAATAAGATAAACGATAGCCATTTGATGCATAATCACCTTCGGACATAGTAATAAACACTTTCCCATCCTTTTGCAATACACGAGGGCCTTCACCTCCGCCGCCTGGCAGGAAGGAGCGGTCTGCTGTAATTGTATAGGGGTTATCCATTGGCGCAATTGCCGGGCCAATAGGTTCGCCGGAGCCTAAAGTGCCCCAAACCGCATACAATTGTCCTTTGTAGTTGAAGACCGTGAAATCATTGGCTTGTTTATAAACGCCGTTTTCACCTGCATAAATGGCGCCTTTATCTACGTACGCTCCTTGCGGGTCGTCCGTCACAGATTCCAAAACCGTTGCCATATGCTTGTAGTCAAACTCTTTTAAGTCAGCGCAATAATAGATATACCATTTGCCATCAAAGAAGAATAGTTCAGGTGCAAAAATCCGAGTTTGTGTTCCTTGGGAATCGAATACCATAATCTTTTCGCCTTGGTCTAACAGGGTACGAGACTTAGATACATAAACTTTATTGTTGGAGTCTAAATTGCTTGAAGAAACAAAGTAATAAAAACCATCTTTGTACGTTACAAAGGGGTCCTGTCCTTGATACAGCGGGTTGTTAAATTTATCAGATACGGAGGAGCTTGTAACTCCCATCTCTTTCATAAAGTCAGAACGGGCAATCGATACGCTCTTGATGGCATCATCGAGCAAACCAACCTTATCTAAATCACTAATTTCTTTGTCATCAATAGTGGCAAGAAGCTCTGTCGCATTTATTTTAGCAGCGTTTAAGTTGTTTACTACTCTTTCTGCTACTTTGTCTGCAAAGTTTTCTGTTAAGTAATCTACCTTTTGAATTTCTGCGGTCAAATCAGCTTTCTTAGTCGTGAGTACACGATCTGTAGGCAAATAAAGTGCTGATTCAGGCACGACCTCTCTGCTTTGACTAGCGCTTTCCCATTCCATCTTAAGCCAAGTGCCTCCCCAGCCTTGCAAGTATTCAACTTTAATATCGTAATGCTTGCCTGCTTCCAATGGAATGGAGGTGCTAACTTGTGGTTTTTCCCATGCCTGCTGCCAGAAGTCAATGACCAATGCTCCATTAACCCATAGTCTGAAACCATCATCACCAACCATATGGAAGGTGTAGTCTTCTGAATATTTTGGAACGATTGTACCTGTAAAACGTGCTGTATTAAAATCGGGTGTTCCTGAGAGCTGATTGAAGATGCTTGCAAAAGAGTCGCCGTTTAGATTGGAGACCGCTCTTTCTCCTCGAAAATCATTAAAATTAAAAATAGTAATATCTTCACGATTGTTAGGGTTCTTTTCACATTTAAAAAACTCGCCCAGCAATCCGTGACCGTCCACAGCTGCATCAGCAGCACGAGCATTTGCGGGTATAACAATCGTGCTTGCAAAAACAAACATAGCCAAAAGTATTCCTAGTACTCTTTTCATCGTTAAGCCTCCTGATTTCTCATTCTTATCATGCAAAGTAGGGAAGTATTGCTCTATAGCTGCTTCTCAAATTACCTCCTTTTCTCGTCCTATTGTTTGCTTCAAATTTACCATTTTTTATCGATTATAGATTTGTGAAATACGGGCTTTTTTTGCGTTTTTCTGTCCTTTTATTTATCAGATGGAAGGTTTGTGTTAGAGTATGGAATATTAGCGAAAGGTGGAGTAATGATGGAAATAGAAATTGATCAGAAGGGGAATTCCAAAGTTGCGATTATAGAGAGCACAGAAATTGTAGTAAGCGACGTGCAAGGGGCACTAGACTTGATGGCAACTGTAAATTATACAGATGGCTGCCATAAACTATTGATCTATAAAGCGAATATAACAGAGGAATTTTTTGATTTAAAAACAAAGCTTGCCGGGGAGATTTTGCAGAAGTACACGAATTATCACGTTAAAATCGCAATCGTTGGAGATTTTGATGGTTATGAAAGCAAAAGCTTGAAGGATTTTATTTATGAATGCAATAAAGGCAAGCAGGTTTTCTTTCTAAAAGATAAACAAGCTGCACTCGACGCACTGCACAATGTCAATTAATGCTATAAAGAAAAAGGGCAGCCAAGCGTAATTGGCTGCCTTTTTCTCATGAAACAGCTAACTGCTTCTGTTTCTTATTGCTACCGTGCCATCCGGATACGAGAACACCGAGTAATACAAGCGCTGCGCCGATATAACCTTTGAATGGCAATATTTCATTGATGAACACAAACCCGAACAAAGCAGCAAACAGCGGTTCGAGCGAAAAAATAAGCCCGGTTCGGATAGGAGTCGTATATTTCTGAGCTAAAGGCTGAACCACATAGCCAAATGCACTGCACACGATACTTAATACGAGTACGGCTACCCATCCTTCTGATGTATTAGGAAGTTTGGGCGTTTCGAATAGGAAAGAGAAGAACAAGCCATAAGCGCCTGCGAATCCCAATTGTAAAATGCCTAAGTTCAACGTATTCGTTGTTTTCGCCGCAGAATCGGTAATTAGAATATGTATGGCATACAATAGGGCCCCCATCATACATAAGAAATCTCCCGGATATATTCGCAGCTCGCTGTTTAATGTAAGAAATCCAATACCTATAATAGCAAGGCAAACCCCAATGACGAGGCTAAGCTTAAGTTTTTTCTTGAACACGGTGACATAAATTAAAGGGACAAATATAACGGTTAAGCTAATTAAAAATCCGGCGTTAGAAGTTGTGGTCGTTTTTAGACCAAACATAATGCCTGTAAATACACCAAATAATAATAATCCAAGCAAAGCTGCATATTTTAACGTCTTCAGGTCGGTTTGACGCAAGCTTTTGTGAAAGAGGGCGGCCGATAAAAGGAACGCAAACCCGCAGCGAAGAGCAATCAAATTAAATTCTTCAATCGAATTCAGTCCCAGCTTCATAAAAATGTAGGATGAACCCCAACATAACGTAATCATTAAAATAAGAAAATCGGCTTTCAGCGGTTTCAATCTGTACCATCCTTTGTTTAGCAAGTGTTAGTAATCGAACCGGGTGGATACCAAGTACTAACACAGTATACTAAGGAAGGATTAACAAGTATATTGAATGTTTGTTATGATATACATTAGTAAACCTCATGTTAAAGGCGGGCTATCGATGAGTATTAATAAATACGAAGTTTTCATGAAAGTAGTTGAACAAGGGAGTCTGACAAAAGCTGCTGATCTGCTAGGATTCACGCAATCGGGCGTAAGTCATATGATTAAAAGTTTGGAAATAGAATTGGGTTTTGCCCTCCTGCTCCGAGGACGGTCGGGGATAAAATTAACGGCAAATGGAGAGCAGATGCTAAAGCCAATTCGTGAAATATTAAACTGGAACGAACAATTGAAGCAGGTCGTGTCATCGATTCATGGTTTGGAGGCAGGTACAATCCGTATAGGCACCTTCACCAGTGTATCGGTTCATTGGCTTCCTGGCATGATTAAGCAGTTTCAAAAAGAGTATCCGACTATTGAAATTAAGCTGATGGAGGGCGACTATCAGGAAATAGAAAGCTGGATTGAAGAAGGTCAAATTGACTGTGGCTTCATATCTATTCCAACTCGCGGCACATTTGAGGTTATTCCTCTAAAGAAGGACCGAATGCTGGCTATTTTACCGCTGGATCATCCTTTAAGTGAGCTGTCCTATTTGCCATTAGCCAAACTCGAAAATGAACCGTTCATCATTTCGAGCGAAGGTTCTGATTATGATGTCCGGCGGGTTCTAGATCACGCATCGATTAAACCCAATATTAAGTTTTCGTTAGGGGATGATTTTGCGATTATTGCCATGGTGGAGAATGGGCTTGGCGTCAGTATCCTGCCTGAGCTTGTTCTTCAAGGGCGCGACCATAAGGTGTGCGTGATGGAACTCGAGGAGCGCAGCTACCGTTCACTCGGAATTGCCGTCCAATCCATGAAAAATGCATCGCCTTCCGCAAGGCGATTCGTGAATTATGTCCAGCAATGGTTGGAGAATTGGGAGCAATAAGAATCAGGCTGATCGAACGAAAGAACAGGAAGATAGTAGAGTTTAAAGGAATTTCATAGTAAAATATACTAAAAATTAAATAACCGAGGGGGTTGCTGATTGTGATCATTGAGACGGAACGGTTAATTTTAAGAGATTTTGTAACCAATGATTTCGAAGATATACATGTGTATGCATCGAATCCGGTCGTAGTGAAGTACATGTTATGGGGACCAAACTCGAAAGAGGATACACAAAATTATATGAATATGATAGCCGATATGCAAAAGCAACAGCCTCGACTTGGTTATGAACTCGCAGTGGTCATGAAAGAGAACAATCAGTTGATCGGCGGTTGTGGAATTCACATCATCAAACCTTCACAAGGAGAGCTTGGTTATTGCTTTAATCATAACTATTGGGGAAGCGGCTTCGCATCAGAGGCTGCGGCTGCCTTGCTTGAATTTGGATTCCGCGAGCTCAGTCTTCATCGCATATTTGCTACTTGTCGCCCAGATAATATTGGATCGGCTAAAGTGCTGCAAAAAATAGGAATGAAATATGAAGGACATATTAGGGAGCATATGCGCCATAACGAGAAATGGCATGATTCCTATCAATATTCCATTTTAGAAAATGAATATGTCTAGAAGGCTGCTGACTATATTATTAGCTGTATTGTTAATGATGCTTATTTTCTATTTTGTAAATGGTCGTGATCAGGCTAGTCAGAGAGAGATTAACGATGCAATGGATATCGTTCGTCAGGATTGTAAGTTATGGTGTCTCGACTCTTCAACCACTTTTCAATATGTGGGCAAATATAATGGTCCTTCACGTAAACGAAATTTAGTTATTACATTGGAAAGAAAAAAAGATAAGCTGCCAGAAGCAAGTTATTATGTCACTCCAGGTACGAAGAATTTTATGAAAATTATACACAACTGGCGAACAGCAGCCATTGATGATGGCAGCGCTGCTAAAGCTAAGGAATATAGTGATTTAGACTATACACTTATTAMAGAGAAAAATAGGCTTAATCTAATTTCACAAATCATGCACATAAGCACAAACGGTGAAGAATTAGCTATGTATCGTGGTAAATTGATGACGTTATTCGGTACGCCTTTAATTGAGACGGATGATGATGAAAATGCTTATTCGTATTTATTTGAGGCTAACGATCATGCAAACAACAAGTGGTTGTTTACAGCGTATCAGGGCCCTTCGGGTTTTGCCATCGGCGGCGACCCTAATCAGAAAGATAGTAAAGCAGCAGCTGTTGCATTTGTAGACGACCTAAGTAAGCTCGATCCTGCTGACTATGAACGTATTTTAACTAACCACGATTTTGATTCTAAAGTCATATATGGCTGTAAACAAAAAAGATGTTATTCGARATGAGCTATGGGTGTAAGGCTAAAAAGTGAGGTGACAATGATCATGGTTCGAGAAGAGGATAAAGCAATTATTAATCATTATGTTGCTGCTTATAATTCATTTGATGTAGCGGGAATGGTTAAGTTTTTGCATAACGATATTATATTCAGGAATGTTTCCAATGGCGAAATTAACACTGAAACCAGAGGTATACAAGAGTTTATACAATTGGCGGAAAAATCCTCACAGATGTTCTCTAGCCGCTGTCAGACAATCATGAGTTATGATGCTGTAGAGGACAAAGTAGAAGGTGCTTCACCGTGAAGACAATGGGTCTGATAGGCGGCATGAGCTGGGAGTCATCTGTGCTCTATTACCAAACCATTAATCAAAAGGTAAAAGAAAAGTTAGGGAAACTTCATTCTGCAAAAAGTATCATGTATTCCGTAGATTTCGAAGAAATCAAGACTCTTCAGGAGCAGGGGAAGTGGGGCGAAGCAACAGCGATCATGATTGATTGTGCACAAAAACTAGAGTTAGCTGGAGCAGAGTTCATTATTATATGTACGAATACGATGCACAAAATGGCCAAAGAAGTAGAGGATGCAGTATCCATCCCACTGCTTCATATCGCAGATGCAACAGCAAATGAAATAATTAAAGATGGAATCAAGAAGGTTGCTTTGCTTGGTACGGCTTTTACAATGGAACAGCCATTTTACAAGGGAAGACTAAGTGAAAAGTTTGGGATTGATGTCATTATTCCGAATGAGTCAGAACGAAAAATGATACACGACATCATCTATGAAGAGCTTTGCCTTGGAATTATAAATGAACAATCCAGGGAATCTTATGTAAAGATCATTAATCGACTTAGCGAGCAGGGAGCAGAAGCTATTATTCTTGGGTGTACAGAAATAACACTGCTTATATCGCAAGATAATTGCAGTGTCCCATTATATGATACAGCAAGAATTCATGCGGAGTGTGCAGTTGACTTTGCATTGCAAAAGGGCTGAGAAGAAGGCTGCCATCATTAGTATTCCTGCTAATGGATAAAGTTCAGAAACATTAATAGAAAGAGGTAGCCCGTAGCAACGGCTGTCTTTTTTCATTGAAATAAAAACAATATCAAGAGCATATATTACATTGAAAATGAAGATGTGTTTTTCTGTAAAACTGCACATTAAAAAGTAGAAAATGGGTGGTAGAAGAGATTGTTGTTAAATTTAAAAAGTTGCTAGATTGACACAAAAAAAGATATCTTTTAATTGAGTTAGTACAATAAGCTGCTGTCACCATTATTTGATGGAAAAGCCTTCAGTTCCGCTTGCACAGCGGTTCTGAAGGCTTTTTGCGCATAAAGAATTGATGAGAACAATTCACGAGACACATTTTCAGTAGCGACAGTAAAAAGGAAACATCTCACTAACAATCTTTATTGAAATATCTTGTTCAAGACTTATTTTCCAGATAATACTGGTGAAGGAGTGCTATTAGG
>NZ_JBFRDK010000123.1:0-19705 GCF_052113545.1 Paenibacillus sp. TAF43_2 | reverse complement strand
GTTATTGGTTAGGCAAACGGTACTGGAATCAGGGTTATGTTACAGAAGGCGTCAAACGAGTTTTACAGTTTGGGTTCGAGGAGCTTGCACTTAATAAAATGGTTGCAGCTGCCATGACAAAAAATCCTGCCTCATCAAGCGTTATGAAAAAAACGGCATGCAATACGAAGGCACTTTCCGCCAGCATTTTCTAAAGTGGGATGTATATGAGGACATCGCTTATTACAGCCTTTTGCGCGAGGAATATTTCAAATGATAGATTAGCAGGACATCAGGGAGAAACGGTTTCCCAGCAAAACTCCCTGATGCTCAAGCTTAGCTCATTGCCAGAATTCACACTTAAACCTTCTTGCGCTGCCTCGTGTAAATATCGACGTATACCGCAAGAATCAGTATGCCGCCCTTTACGATATACTGCCAGAAGGATTCAAGATTCATTAAGCTCATTCCGTTATCCAAGCTGGCCATTACGAGAGCTCCGATAATCGCGCCAACGATGGTTCCCGTACCGCCCATCAAGCTCGTTCCGCCGATTACGCAAGCCGCAATGGCGTCCAGCTCATAGTTCTGACCTGCACTCATTGTTGCTGCATTTAAGCGAGCAGTCAGCACTAGTGCAGCTATGGCTGCTAGCGTATTGCAGAGAACAAACACGAGCAATATGCGGCGCTTAATATTAATGCCTGATAATCGCGCAGCTTCCGGATTGCCGCCAATCGCATATACTTGACGGCCAAAGGTCGTATTTTTTGATATAAACGTAAAAATAAGCGCCAGCACAATAACCATAACAAATGGAACAGGAATACCTTTGTAGCTGTTCATTAAATAAACGAATCCAATAACAATGGCGCCAATGACGCCTAATCGCAGCACGCTGACGGCAAACGGCTCAACATCAAAGCCAAATTTAGCTCTTGCTGCTCGCTTCCGCATGACAAGGTATCCCGCAATAGCTAAAGCAGTAATGCCAAATATCCATCCGATAATATCCCCCACATAAGATTGACCAATCGCTTTCACCGATGGCGTTAGCGGAGCAATCGTAACGCTGCCGGTTGTACCAAACAAAATACCCCGAAAAATGAGCATCCCGCCGAGTGTCACAATAAACGCCGGCACTGCCCGATAAGCGATAATCCAGCCTTGAATAAAACCGATCGCCGCTCCCACACCTAAGGTAGCTAAAATGACCGGTATCGTATTCCACTCGTACCACACGTTGAGAATTGCTGCGATACCGCCCGTCAAGCCGACAAGGGAGCCAACCGACAAGTCAATTTGCCCTGCGACGATGACGAGCACCATTCCGATAGCCAGTATAGAGGTAACCGACATTTGGAGAAACAAGTTTGATATATTCGTCGGAGATAGAAACCGGTCATGCAGCAGCGAGAATAAAACCCAAATCGATATTAATGCCCCGATCATCGTATATGCGCGTGCGTCAAATTTCAGCCATTGCGGCCGCTGCTTCGTTTTTGCCTGGCTTATCACCGTTTCTTGATTCATGCTCATCGTCCTTTTCCTCCCGTAGCAGCCGTCATAATCATCTCTTGCGTTGCTTCCTCTGCCTTAAACTCACCCGTCTGTTTTCCTTCTGCGATGACGATAATTCTGTGGCTCATGCCTAGCAGCTCTGGGAGTTCAGACGATATCATAATGATGGACACGCCCTGCATAAGCAATTCGTTCATAATATTATAAATTTCAAATTTGGCGCCAACATCGATGCCCCGCGTCGGTTCGTCCAAAATTAAAATTTTCGGATTCGTCATCAGCCATTTGCCGAGTACGACCTTCTGCTGATTGCCGCCGCTTAAAGTTCCTACAATCGTCTCCACTGAATTCGCTTTCACTCGTAAAGAGTTCAAATATTGATTGCCTGCCGCAATTTCCTCATTAGGGCGAAGCACCCCGCCTGAGGATATAGCTGCAAGGCTTGCTAGACTGACATTGCTTTTAATATCCATGCCAAGAACAAGCCCATACTTTTTTCGATCCTCCGATACGAGCGCCAGTCCAGCTTTTATAGCATGCCGCGTATGCTTAATCTTTACAGGTTTCCCGTCAATCTCAATCAATCCGAAGCTTTGACCTGGATAAGAGCCGAATAAGCTCATGACCAGCTCCGTTCGGCCCGCTCCCATCAACCCAGCAATGCCTAAAATCTCACCTTTGCGCACCTCAAAGCTTAAATGATCGATCACTTTTTTGCCTTGCCGCTCTGGATTCATAACCGTATAATCTGTCACCTTGAGCATGACTTCGCCGGGTTTTGCTTCCACGCGCGGGAATCGCTCCTTGAGCTCGCGTCCAACCATCAGTGAAATGACTTTATCCTCATTCACATCAGACACGTCATATGTGCCAACCGCCAGACCATCCCGCAGAACCGTAACGGTATCTGCAATCGCAAACACCTCGTTAAGCTTATGAGAAATGTAAATACAAGTAACGCCGCGTTTTTTAAACTCACGCAAAATATTAAGCAATATATCAACTTCCTGCTCCGTTAAAGCAGCTGTAGGTTCATCGAGAATAAGAATATTCGCCTTCTTGGACAATGCCTTAGCAATTTCAATTTGCTGCTGCTTGCCGATGCCAAGGCCGCCGATCAATTGCTCTGGATTGACATCGAGTAGGCCGACTTCCTTCAGCCACCGTTCGCTCTCTTTGAATACGCGCTCCCAGTTAATAATTCCGAATACCGCCGGTTCTTTGCCGAGAAATAAATTTTCGCCAATCGATAAATCCTTCACTAGAGCAAGCTCCTGATAAATGATTGCAATGCCCGCTTCTTCCGCATCCTTTATTTTATCGAAGCGCTTCTCTTCACCGTTAATGAGTATTTGCCCATCATAGGTGCCGTGCGGGTATAGACCGCTCAATACCTTCATGAGCGTCGACTTGCCTGCTCCGTTCTCACCGCACAGTGCATGCACCTCTCCTTTTTTCACCGAAAAGGTCACGTCGCTCAGCGCTTTAACGCCAGGAAATTGCTTCGTAATATTACGCATTTCTAATGCCGCCGTCATTCCTTCCTCACCTCCGTAAATGGCAAAGAGGGGAAGAGCGTCTTGGCACCCCGCTTCTTCCCCTTTACCTGGTCAAGCAGCTACTTCACGTTTTTGTAAACATCGTCCTTGGAATGGAAGCCGTCTGCAATGACGGTAGCATCCATGTTCGTTTTGTCTACAGCTACCGGATTAAGCAGCACGGACGGCACATCGATTTTACCATTGTTAACTGTTTTATCAGCGCCTACATCCTCGCCTTTGGCCATCTTCACTGCAAGGTCGGCCGCTTTCTCAGCCAAATCCTTAATTGGTTTGTATACCGTCATCGTTTGTGTTCCTTCAACGATGCGCTGTGCTGCCGCAAGCTCGGCATCTTGGCCAGAAACAGGTATTTTTCCATCAAGCCCTTGCGCTGCAAGCGCTTGAATAACACCGCCTGCTGTACCATCATTCGCTGCGACTACAGCATCGATTTTGTTATCATTAGCAGTTAATGCGTTCTCCATATTAGCCAGCGCGTTAGCTGGGTTCCAATCCTTCGTCCATTGATCGAATACGATTTGGATGTCACCGCTGTCGATGAGCGGCTGCAAGATATTAAATGCGCCTTTTTTAAATAAATGGGCGTTATTATCCGTCTCGGCACCGCCGATGTATACGAATTTCCCTTTTGGAGCCAATTTAATAATCGCCTCAGCCTGCATTTCGCCTACCTTTTCATTATCGAAGGAGATGTATAGATCCAAATCAGAGTTTTTGATTAAACGATCATAAGCAAGCACTTTAATACCGGCCGCATGAGCCTTTTCTACAATCGCTGCCGTTGCTTCTGCATTATGAGGGACGACGACCAGCACATCTACACCTTGGCTTATTAAGTTTTCTGCCTGAGAAATTTGCTTCGCGTCATCGCTGTTTGCTGCTTGCACCTCTACCTTTGCGCCAAGCGCCTCGGCTGCTGCGATGAACAAATCACGGTCGCGCTGCCAGCGTTCCTCTTGCAGCGTATCGAGTGAAAGGCCGATTACAATTTTGTCGTCGCCTGACTTTACGTTGTTCGTTTTTGTTGCTGCTTCTTTATCGGTTGACTTAGACCCCGCGTTCCCATTGTTTCCATTGCCGCTAGAGCATGCCGAAATTACGATGATTAGAGCTAGTACAAGCGATACAACCCCGCCTCTTGTAAACCGTTTCCCCATTTTCTTCGCTCCCTTTTATAAAAAAATGTAAATGCTTACATTTCTAATATAACATCGCGCTGGAAGCAGAGAGCCGCCATCTTCCAGTACTCTTTTGCTATCGTCTGCATTTTTTTAAGGCGAACAGCCCTGCTTAGGCTCTTTTGCCAAGGATGGCTCTACGGTAATCGGTCGGCGATACTCCGCATACCTTTTTGAACACCTTGCTGAAATAATTAGGATCGTTATAGCCAATCTCATAAGTAATTTCCTTTAAGCTTCGATCGGGATCAGCCATCAGCTTCTTGCCCTTCTCAATTCTGCATTCGGTTAAAAAATCGATATAATTCATGCCTTCCTGATCCTTGAACATTTTGCTCATATAAAAAGGGCTAAGGCCAAATCGCTGCGCCATCAGCTCCAGCGATATATCCTTCTCTGAATGCTCAATGATATACTGCTTCATTTGCAAAGCCGCATCGGGCTGTACTCTGCTCTGATGAGTGACGATACCTTCGATTAGCTTAGTAAGCAAGCTTTCCGTTTCTGTACGCAGCTGCTGATACTGCGTCACTTGGAACGAAAATAACGGCTTCTCCACTTCGATCCCCATCTCCTCTGCGACACGGGCTATAATCCACAATCGTTCCAGCACCCATTGGGCAGATTGCTCCAAGGAAGCATGATGCTGATCATGGACGACGATTAGCTCCATCACCATCTTGCGTACAATATCCCATTTCCCTAATCGAATGTGATCGACGAATTGTTTTTCCGTCTGTTTATCTTGATACCCGCCCGCAAAGGGACTGCGCGATTCAATTTCACCATAAAATTGATGTTTCACCGGCAGCGAGGCATTGGCCGTTGCAAGCAAAGCCTCTTGATATGACAACTTCACGTTTTCTAATCCCTTATAGGAATCTCCGATTCCAACAAATAAATCTCCGCCAACTTCGCGCTGCCGCAGCAGTAAAAACTGCTGGACAAGCGAAGCTGCTTGAGCTCGATAGGTTTTACTGGCATCTCGAAAAATGACGATTGGAATTTGCCGCGCAGACATCGCGCCTACCCAGCCGCTTGCAGCTTGTCTCACCTTCGCTTTAATCTCGCCATACAGAACTTCTGACGTTGAATGGATGGGCAGCATGACGAGCATAACAAATGCCTCGCTTGTCCGCTCTCTGCCAAGCAGCCTCAGCATATCGTCGATATGGACATCATGCACATGATCGAAGAGCAGCTGTGTCACGACATCTGATTCGACAATAGGCATCACTTTCCTCAGCGCTTCCTCCTCGTATTGCCTGAGCGCAAGCTCGCTTTTTTCACGCATAATCTCCTCTATGACCTTGCCAATGGTTGTTGTAATTTCACTTGCCTTGCTTGGCTTTAGCAAATAATCCTTAACCCCAAGCTTAATAGCCTGCCTTGCATAGTCAAACKTGTCGTATGCGGTGACCATAATAAATTTGGCCGAAGGCAGAAACACCGAGATTCTCTCGATGGCTTCGATGCCGTTAACGCCGGGCATTTTGATATCCATCAATATAAGATCAGGCTGCCACTCGCTTGCCGTCTCAATGGCTCTAGCTCCATTTTTTGCTTGCATAAATTGACAAGAAGGAAAACCTTTTTGCAAAATAGCCTGCAAGCCTTCCCGTTCTACTTGCTCATCGTCAACGATTAACAATTTCAACATGCTCAGCTACACTCCCTAAGATTGGCATTTTTATCGTTACCTTCGTGCCCTCTTGCGGCGCACTTCTAATTTCTATAACGTCGTCGTCACCGACAAACAACCGCAGCCGTTTCACTACGTTGCTGAAGCCGATGCCCGTCGAATGGCCTACGCCATCCGCATTTCCGCCTTCTGTCAAAATATGATTGGCCTTCTCCGCCGTCATGCCTGTGCCGTCATCCTCAATTTCAATGAGAACAAGATTATCCTTCTCATAGATGCGAAGTGAAATCGTGCCTCCATCCTCAAGCGGCTCAACCGCATGGATGACTGCATTTTCGATAATGGGCTGAAGCGTTAARCAGGGCAGCTGCAGCTGCAGGCAGCTCTCATCCACCTCTAGTACAAATCTAAGCCGATCTGTAAAACGCGCGCTTTGAATTTCGATGTATTTCAATATGACAGACAACTCTTCCTCAAGCGTGACTGCCCGGTCCAGCCGGCGCAAATTATAACGAAGCAAGCCTGCTACGTTGGCAATCAGATCGCTCGTTTCCTCCGAGCCGTCTAGGTATGCTTTTTTGGATAAAATATCTAAGGTGTTGAATAAGAAGTGAGGGTTAATCTGGCTTTGAAGGCTAATAAGCTGGCTTTCCTTCAGGAGCAGCTTATTCTGCTGAAGCTCGCTTTCGAGCTGTGCCTTCTGCTGAATCTCGGAGATGAGATTGTTAATATTGATCCGCATGCGATCAAAGGTTTTGGCGAGGAATGAAATTTCATCATTGGAGTGTACTGCTATAGGCTTATCGAATCTGCCGCGCGATAATTCTTTTGCAGCTATCGTCAACTTCTGGATAGGCCTTGTAATGCTAAGCGAAAACCAATAAGTAAACAGCAGCAGCATAATCGTGATCAGCGAAAGYAGCCATATGCCAAGCCGCTTCAGCTCCGCGCTTTGTTCGATAATGCCGCGGTAAAAAGCATCGTACGTCCGTACTTCCTTGTCGATGAGCGTTACTGTGGTCTCTGCTATGTATTTGTCGATGCGGGTCGCTTCCTCAAATTTCTCAGCTGATTGCTCCCCATTGCCTTGCTCCAAAAACATGACTGACAAATCCGCCGAAGCCACCAAGCTATCAATCATATTGATAAAGCTCGTCAGCGTAAACGTATTATCCTTATTTCGAAGGCTTATCGTTTGCTGCTTTGCCATCATTATGTTTTCCTTGCTTTGGTTCAGCGTCTGCTGCTTGAGTGCTGTTGGCTTCTGCAAATAATCATTTAAAGCCGTAATCGTCTGATGACTGCGATCAGTCACCTCATTCATGCGCAAATAACGCTGCAAAATATCATTGTATTGCTCCTGCGTCTTCTGATTATAGTAGGTGAGCACCATCCAAATCGTAACCATTATAAACAGCACAATTAACGACATCGTCAATATTTTACGCTGAATGCTGTTCATTTGGCATCCTCCGCCCGCATGACCCGAATATCTGTAAAATAACCGTCAGGGTTTAGCGGAACCTGCTCGCCTGTCAGCCATTTGATCATGAGAGCGACGCTTTCCTCGCCCATCGCCTCAGGGGATTGCGCGATTAAGGCGTCTATTTTTCCTTGCTGCATCAGAGTTAACGTCTCTGGCGAATCGTCGAAAGAATAGATAAAAAAGTTGTCCACTCGCATGCGCTTGCTGATTTCCTGAATAATCGAACCCGCATGATTCGCTGAAACAGCGATGAACGCATCCGCATCCGGTTCCTCATTAAGCAGTTCATTTGTTGCCGCCGCCACATCCTCACGGGAATCTCCTGCAGCTACAATCTTGGTTATAATCTTCGGGTAGGCGTTCAGTACATTCAATATGCCCGTTAAGCGCGTTCTTTGGAAGTATTCCTGACGATCCGACACCATCAAAACCACTTTGCCCACAAAGCCCATATCCGACACCATCTGCCGCGCGATCATGCTCCCTGCTTCCAAATGATCCGAGCCTACATACGTTCTGCGCAAACTCTCGTTCATCGGCACATCATTCGCTACGGTTATGACGGGGATACCTCTACTTGCCGCCTTCACCTTTGTTAAACTTTTAAATTCGTCTGTATCAAGGCCCTGCACGATGATTCCATCTACTTTAGAAGCAATCGCAACCTCAATATTTTTCAGAAAATCATCCCGATTTGTGCCATATGTCCCCCATACCTCAAGACTTGCACCATTTTGCTCTGCTGCAGCTTTAGCGCCTCGTTCCACCTTCGCCCAAAAAGGGGTATCCAGCTCCCTCGTTATGAGGACAAGGCGGTAGCTATTGTGCTGCTCTGCCGTCAATGCCGGCTCAATCAATTCGGAGGAGAACACTTTAACCATGGAGGTCAGCGTAAAAAACAAGATGACCAAGCACACTGCAAACAAGCTAACAATTATCGATTTGCGCAACCTATTTTCCTCCTGCCGACAAAATAGGATATTTTTATGAGAGCGGTTTCATATACAAATCATAGTAGATGGCTGGCTTGCTGTCTAGTTGTAGAGATAGAAAGAGGCTGCCCTCGGTAATTAACCGTGAAGGCAGCCTCCAAATATGAAGCCATAATATGATGCATAATTAGTCGGCTATTCTTAAATAACGCCCTTTTTCAAAATAAGATTGGCATAAAGCGCACTCTCGCCTGTAGCGATTACCGCATAAGCCTGCTTCGCACGCTCGTAAAATGCAAAACGTTCGACCTGCTCAAATGGCTGCGATAGACCGGTACGCTGCTCGATAATCAAGCGGTATTGCTCCCAAATTGGGGTTTCAACCGTATCACCCGGAACTACCTGCATAAGTGCTGCTGGCTTCTCAACATATTGATCTAAAGGGAACAGCTGCAAAATACCGTCAAGCAGCGCCGGTACATCATGCCCATCCGCACGAATGAGCCGCTTGGCATGACTTGCCGCGGGAAAATTGCCGTCGGCAATCACGATTTCGTCGCTATGTCCCATTTCGCTGAGCACCTTCAGCAGCTCTGGAGAAATCAGTTTCGATATCCCAATCAGCATGCTAACCTCCTCCTCCCGGTATAGATATAATCATATGAGTTATTTAACTCTAGCAACACGCTCATAAGCTTCGAACGCATAATCCCACTCATTCTGCTGCTCAGGAGCAAATTCCTCTACCTTAAACGATGCAGCTACAAGCTTCCTTGCTTCTTGAAGATTGCCGCATTCGCCTAGCGCGACGAGCTGCATGAGCATATTGCCAATCGCACTTGCTTCTACTGGTCCCGTCCAAACCGGACGGGCAATCGCATTAGCCGTTAGGCGGCAAAGCAGCCTATTCTGAATGCCACCGCCAACCATATGCAAGCCATCAAAATGCTGCTTCGTCAATTCTTCCATTTGAGCCAGCGCCTGCCGATACCTTAATGCCAAGCTCTCCAAAATGCAGCGAGTAATTTCTCCTATAGACTGCGGAACCTTCTGGGACGTTTGTTCGCAATAAGCTTGTATGCGCCCGATCATGCCGGAAGGCGTAAAAAACATCGGATCGTCGGGATGGATAAAGCTGCGGAAAGGCTCAGCCGCTTCGGCTTGCGCAACGATTTCGGCAAACGTCCAATCGTTCCCCTGCTCTTCCCATTCCCGCTTGCACTCTTGCAATATCCAAAGTCCCATAATGTTTTTGAGCAGCTGATAGGTTCCCTGAGCGCCTCCTTCATTAGAGAAATCAAGATCTTGCGCTTCTCTTGAGACGTTTGGACCTGCAAGCTCGGTCCCAAGCAGCGACCATGTTCCGCAAACTAGATAAGCGAAGCCCGATTCACCATCCGCAGGAACAGCCGCAACCGCAGATTCGGTATCATGCGTTCCAACAGCAACGGCTGTAATCGGAGGGACATCCAGCTCGGCGCAAACCTCTGCCGTTAATTGCCCAATTTTCGTACCCGGATGAATCGGATCAAGAAACAACCGATTCGGAATGCCCAGCTCATCCATTAACTCTATATTCCATTGCTGTTCCTTAGGCTTGTATAGCTGCGTAGTCGTCGCCATCGTAAACTCGCACACCTTCACGCCTGTTAAGAAATAAGCAAGCAAATCAGGCGTAAGCAGCAGCGTTCTAGCTGCCGCAAGCTTCGGCGATGCCGCTTTCTTCATCGCATACAGCTGGTTTATTGTATTGAAGGGCATAAACTGCAAGCCGCCCTGCTCATATAATCGGTCTTTGCCAAACCGTTCGAGCAGTTCTTCTATTATTCCATCTGTTTGCGAATCACGGTAATGATATGGATTGCCAAGCAGCTCGCCATTATCATCGAGCAGTCCAAAGTCTACGCCCCATGTATCTATGCCGAACGTTTGCGGAGCGTAGCCTTCTTGAAAGGCTTTGCGAATGGCAAACTTCAGCTCTTGCAGCAGGCGCAAAATATCCCAGTGCAAATGACCGTGTACAGCCACCGGCTGATTCGGAAACCGATGAATTTCCGTCACCTTCAGCGAGCGCTGACCGCTTGCCTTATCAAGCAGCAGCTCGCCGATTAACGCCCTGCCGCTGCTTGCGCCCAAATCAAACGCGAGCACAGTCGCAAGCTTCGTCATGCTTAAAGCCTCCTTTAACTAAAGCTGTCGCTTCACAAATAGGCATCGATTCACTTCATCTTTTGCAGTAGTTCGATGCGGTAAGCTTCGCTCTCCAGCGATGCGATCTCTTCAAACTCTTCTGTCGTCAGCACCTTCGGCTCACGAATCGCCTTGGCAATCAAATAAATTTTTGTGCTTTCCTCAACTACCTCCGTACGATAGTAAGCCTCGCGTAAATTGCGACCAGACGTTACTAAGCCATGGTTGCCAAGCAGTACTGAGCTTGCTTCATTTACTTTCGCTACGTATGCATCAGCGAGCTTATCCGTCGTCGGAAGCACATAGGGAACGTACACCGTCTTGCCAACGAGCGCTGCTTGATCTGGAAACATAATTGGAAGCTCCTGCTCAACTAACGTGAATGCAATGCAATATGGCGGATGCGTATGGACGATTGCTCCAATATCCGGATTAGCACGATAGGCATATAGATGCATCAGCACCTCAGAGGATGGACGAAGACCGATATCTGTTATTTCCCCAGTCTCAATATCTACCTCGACCCATTGATGCGGCTCAACCTCATCAAGAGCAAATCCACTTGGCGAAAGATACATTTTGCCTTCAAACTTCGCGCTAATATTGCCGCCTGGCCCTACAACCAGCTTGTTCGTTACTGTTTTGCGGGCATATTTGCATAGCTCGTTGCGAATGTCCGTGCTGCTCATTTTAAAACCTCCGATTTATTTGTAGATAGGCCCGAAATTTTGACAAGCTAGGTAATCGGCATTCTCTGGATTCGCCGTACCGAACAATCCCCATGCCCTTGGGCGGAATACACGTTCTCTCGAAACGTTATGCATATTAACCGGAATCCGCAGCATCGAAGCGAGCGTAATTAAATCAGCGCCGATGTGTCCATAGCTGATAGAGCCGTGATTTGCACCCCAATTATCCATTACCTCATAAACGGAACCGAAAGCCCCTTCACCCGTCAAGATTGGTGCAAACCATGTTGTCGGCCACGTCGAATCGGTACGTTTGTCGAGTGTGTCATGGACATCCTGCGGCAATTCTACCGAATAACCTTCCGCGATTTGTAATACAGGGCCAATGCCCTTCACCAAATTAATGCGAGACATTGTCATCGGCATGCCGCCGCGCGTTAAGAAATCAGAGGAGTAACCGCCTCCGCGGAAATATTCGACCGAAGCTGGCCGCCATGACGTAGCATCCAAACATTTTTGCGCTTCTTCCTCCGATATTTCCCAGAACGGCTTCATGACCGGTTCGCCATCCTTCGTCTGCTCTCCTGTTCCRTCAAGCGTTGCTGAACCGGAGTTGATCAGATGGAGCAAACCGTTCTCAGCTGCACCCGCCAGCTTGTGTCCCGTGACTCGCTCCACAGATTCTGGGCTCCAATACGTACGGACATCGGCAAAAATTTGAGCGGTATTCGTAAGCAAATATCCGAAGAGCATAACCACGCCATTCAAGCTGTCATTTTCCGTAGCTACCATATAAGGCGCCCTTATGCCGTTCCAATCAAATGATGAATTAAGTATGGATTCCATGAAATCACCGTTTGGAAAATGATCCGTCCACTGCCGCTGCCCTTGGAATCCAGCGACGATCGCGTTATGGCCGCCAGCTTCCTCGCCGAAGCCAAGTTTGGCAAGCTCAGGGTTGCCAATCATCAGATCACGGGCGATCTGCGTCATTTTCACAACTGTTTCCCAGTCCTCATCTTTACGCTCTCTTGACGTCTGGATATCCGCAGCATTGTTATCTGCTCCTTCGATACAGTTCTCCTTCACCCAGGTAAGCGCTTTCTCGAACTCCGCTGTATCATATATGTTCTCTTCCATACGGCGTACAAATTCAGTCATATCGATGTACTCGGTACGCATGCCAAGATATTCTTGGAAGAAAGCGTCATTTACGATTGAACCGGCGATACCCATAGATACTGAGCCCATCGACAAATACGATTTACCGCGCATATAAGCAACAGCCAGGCCTGCTTTCGCAAATCCAATCAGTTTGTCTTTAACATCAAACGGAACGGAAGTATCGCCAGAATCTTGAACATGCTCACCATAGATGCCAAAGGCTGGAAGCCCTTTTTGCGCGTAACCCGATAGTACAGCTGCCAGATACACCGCGCCTGGGCGTTCTGTCCCATTAAAGCCCCATACCGCCTTTGGAATGCTTGCATCCATATCCATCGTTTCCGTGCCGTAGCACCAGCAAGGCGTTACCGTTATCGATACCCCTACGCCAGAGGTTGCAAATTTTTGCGCGCAGGCAGCTGCTTCAGCTACTCCGCCAATACAGCTGTCAGCGATGACACATTCGACCGGTTCACCGTTTGGATAACGCAAATTGTCCGATAAAAGCTTAGCAGTCGCGATTGCCATGTTCATGGTTTGTTCTTCCAACGATTCGCGAACGCCTTTTCTTCTTCCGTCAATTGTTGGTCGAATACCTATCTTTGGAAACCCTGATTGAAAACGAAAGCTAGTATCTGTCATATTAAAACCTCCATTATGTTATAATAATGTTACCGATAACATTAAAATAACAACAATAAGGCTTGCTGTCAATGACTACTTTTTTGTATGATAGAATCTACGATTTATCCATAAGGGGATTACGAAATGGTAACAATATATGATGTAGCCGCTAAGGCAGGCGTCTCCGCTATGACCGTCTCCAGAGTTATCAATAACACTGGTAAAATAAGCGAAAAAACGAGAACGAAGGTAACTCGTGTTATGGAGGAGCTGGGTTATGTTCCGAATCAAACGGCGCGAAGCCTCGTACTTCAGCAAACGAAGCTGCTATTCCTGCTCATAACTGATATTATGAACCCTTTCTATACGACGCTCGCACGCGGCGCAGAAGATGCTGCCAAACGTTCGGGTTATCGTCTGCTGTTTGGAAACAGCGACGAAAATCTGGAAAAAGAAGCCGATTATGTGACGACCATCTTGACGACTCGCGTTGACGGCGTTCTTGTCGCTCCTGCTGGCGATCCCTCTCTTCCTCATTTGAATTCGCTGCGCAAGCATAATGTGCCATTTGTGCTGCTTGACCGTGAGGTGCCGGGCATTGATTGCGATATCGTGCTTGGTGACAGCAGAGATGGTGCAAGAAGGCTTGTTGAGCATCTAGCCTCACAAGGGCATCGCACAATAGCGATGGTGAATGGTTCTTCCTCCATCTCCAGTGCGAGATTAAGGCTGCAAGGCTATCAAGACGGCATGAAGCTCAATGACCTGGACTATAACGAGAAATATGTATTTGAGACCAGCTTTGGTCCTTTAAACGATTTGACCGAAATGGGGCAGTGGTTCGATCAGCTCTCCCCTCCTCCAACGGCTATCGTTGCGGGCAACAATGTGCTTGCTGTAGAAATTTTACGACTGTTCCGTGAACGCGGAATGAGCGTTCCTGACAATATGTCCATCGTTTGCTTTGACGATCTGGGACCTTATTCAGAAGTAGAACCATTCCTTACCGTAGCCGCTCAGCAGGCTTATCAGTTCGGCTACATGGGCATGCAAATGCTAGTTGACCGCATACAAGAGCGTGAAGCCGCGCTGCCATGGAAAAAAATCGTTTTGCCGGCGGAGCTGATTATTCGTCGATCCGTGAAGGAAATCACTTCACTCTAGCTAAGCTTGTAAAAAAGTGCCTAGAGGAAACCATGCATAAACTAATCGTAATCATTGCTTCACACCTCCATAACCTATTCTCTAAGCAGTATATGGAGCCATAACTTGTGGTGTTTGGACAATTATACAAACAAAAAAAGGCCGGGAGCTCCTCCTTTTACGGAGAAATCCGGCCTTAATTGTTGATTGCATATGAACGTTAACTCTAGTATTGCTTTGGTGGAACCTCAGGCGGAATGTCCGGCTTGATCTCAGGTTCAACCTCTGGTTTAATTTCCGGGATCGTCTGCGGCTCAATTTCCGGAATAGGCTGGTCGGGCTTAATGACCGGCGAATCCGGGGGTATAATTTCCGGCTCATTTCCTGGATTTGTCTCAGGAACCTCCTGCGGCTTGTTTTCATTATCTAACATGCTTCATCAGCTCCTTTCGCTTATAAGCATGTTTACCCCAAAACAGTCCTAAAATAACGTTCACCGTATAATTTTTTTCTCGGACTCGACTTTCCCTTTATCCGTTGACGTAATCGCGCCATTGATGTTTTGGCTTCCAGCTCAGCAGACGTTTAGCCTTTTCATTGCAGAGCAATGTTTCGTGCCCCTCCAGCGGCTTGCGGAAATCATTGACCTCCGGAAAACGAGCGGCCATAAGCGCACGGCTTGGCAGCGCCATGCTGCTATCATCCGCTGCAAGATTAAGCGCCACGCTTCCGAGCCCCTCTGCTTCAATAGCGAGCTGACAAGCTTCCGCCGCATCTCTCGTATCAATGTAGCTCCATAGAATACGCTCGCGCTGCTCGGGATCATGAATAAATGATTCGAATCGCTCATACGCTTCTGGTGCAATAACATTGCCTAGGCGGAATGAAACAACCTGCATGCCTGTTCTACGGTTTATCATATCCGCTGTTTGTTCATTTACGATTTTGGACAAGCCATAGCTGTCCTCAGGAAGCTGCGGATGCTCTTCATCGACGGGAACGTACTTAGGCCCGAACTTCTCTTTGGCAAATACGAGGCCATAAGAGGATTCGCTCGAAGCAATAACTGCCTTGCGGATGCCAAGACCCGCTGCAGCTTCCAATATGTTGTAGGTAGACATCACATTGTTGTGAAAGGTAACCTCATTCGGATGCGAGTACGCAACTGGAATGGCAGCCAAATGCACAACGGCATCCGCCCCGGCCAATACGCCGTACACTTCACCCAAATGGTTCAAATCAACGATTACGGTGCGGCATAACGGTTCGGCTGGATGTTTCACATCCGCATTCACAACCTCGTATCCCTGCTCAACAAAATGCTTAACTACCCATTTCCCCAGCATGCCGCTGCCGCCTGTAACAACTACTTTCGGCACTTTATTCACTCCTTCTTATGCTCCTAATATTTGTTCAATCCGCTCCGTAATATCAGCGCTTAGCACGACACCCGATGCCTTCACGTTCTCTTCCACCTGTGCAGGATTGCTAGCTCCAACGAGTGCACTAGATACATTCGGCTGGCGCAAAATCCAAGCAAGCGCCAGCTGACCAACCGTTAATTCCAGTTCTGCTGCCACCACGCTCAGCTCGCGCACTTTATTGATTTTCTCTTCCGTCACACCTTTGCGCATGCCATCAAGCTTCGCTGCACGGCTGTCCGCAGGCACATCATTCACGGAACTGTATTTGCCCGTCAGCAGACCTTGAGCGAGCGGCGAGAACACGACTTGTCCAATACCCCCGCGCTCTCCGTATGGAATGACTTCCTTCTCAATATAACGGTTGAACATATTATAAATCGGTTGGTTAACTACGATTCGGTCGAGCAAGTAACGATCAGCAATTGCATGCGCTTCCACCATTTGCGCTGTTGTCCATTCGCTAATGCCAACATAAAGCACTTTGCCTTGGCGTACCAGATCATCAAGCGCACGAAGCGTCTCTTCCATTGGCGTGCTTGGATCATGGCGGTGGCAGTAATATAGATCCACATAATCTGCTCCAAGCCGTTTCAGGCTGGCATTGCACTGCTCCATAATATGCTTGCGGGATAATCCCCGATCATTTGGACCATCACCCATCTGTCCAAACACTTTGGTTGCAAGCACATAGGATTCCCGTGGAAAAGCACGAAGCGCTTCTCCCATCAGCTTCTCTGCTTCCCCTCTCTCATATACATTCGCTGTATCAAAAAAATTAATGCCAAGCCCATAGGCTGTTTGAATCGCTTTCACCGCATTTTCACGTTCTACATAACCGCCGTATGTCAACCAGCTTCCCAGACTGATCTCGCTAACCTTCAATCCACTTTTCCCTAAATGACGAAATTGCATCTCTACTCATCTCCTTATGAATTGTAAAATAGCAATCGAAATGCTGCCTTAATCACGCTCGCATCTCTATTCTAGAGAAGTTTGTATCATTATGTAAGTAGTGAAAAAAAGGTCACTATATTATATGAGATATACATACTATACTTAAAGTAACTGATAGATTGTTGATCTTTATTTTAAAATAAACCCGTTAGGACGGGTAATTGGCAATACTATTCGTCCAACCATTGCTGCACTTTATTGTCCATTTCTTTTTGTAAATCTTCTAAAGTGCCGCTTTTATTATGCAGCATATCCAAATACTTTTTTGGAAACATCTTTTTCAACGAAGATTGATAAAGACTGCCGTCTTCCGGTTCAGTATATTCGGTTACAACATATCCCGCTGCTTTTTTCTTTAAACGAACAACCGCAGGCAAGGAATGCCCCGCTTGATTTTCTAGCCCCGAAAATTTATTAAATCCGCCAAAATAGGAATACATATACACAGTAATAATGCCCGATGATTCGCTTGTGCCATAAACCTCATGCACCTCAAACTGTTTTTCTGTTTGATAGTAAACTGAATCGTATTTTCGAATAATATAATTTGAAATAACCTCGTTCATGTCATCTGATATATGTTTTTCTTCATTGGAAGTTTGCATTTCCTCTGACTCGCTAGAGACCACTTTCCCACTGCTATTCGTTGTTCCATTATTCTCACAGGCACTAAGTATACAAACGGCGGCTAGCAAAACAAACCAAATCTTGAACCTCATTTAAAATCCCTCCTCTTCATCCTCATAATCATAGACTCTTTAATGATTACTTAGGTTGCATTTATGGAGAAATTATCCACAGCTTTCAAATACTTGTTCTATTGCTTATTCAAGTTTTTGCGAAATTCCGTAGGGGATTGTCCGCTCCATTTGTGAAATTGCTTCGTAAAAAAAAGCGGGTCATTAAATCCAACAGATGAGGCAATCTGGGCGATCGTAAGCTCGCCTTCCAGCAGCTCCTCTGCTTTCTTCATGCGTACCTTTTGTAAATATTGCATGGGCGGCAGCCCCGTCGCATCCTTGAACAGCCTCGTTAAATGCGCGCGATGATAGCCGAGTGTTTGAGCGATTCCTTCTATAGAGAGCTGCTGTCCATATTGGAGCGATATGAGGCGAATTGCCTGATCAATTTGGCGGTAAGAACGAAATTCTGGTACGATCTCTTCGGTTATTCTCGCAGGGTTCATTCGTCCAAGCTCATGAAATATTAGTCTCAGCCAACCCGAAGCCTCCATATTGCCAAGCGCTGGGGCATTCGTTTTCTCCATACCTTTGCGTATTTTCCGAAACATCCGATAAATCGTCGGCAGCGAGAATCCGCGTATAACAGCAAGGTCCGGCGTGATCCCAATCGAACGAAGAGAAGCTTCCACAATATCTCCCGAGAAGGCTACCCATGTATATTTCCAAGGATTGTGCAGGCTTGCCTCGTACTTGACCAAAATATCCGGAAAAATGATGAAAGCGTCCCCCGCGCTGCAAGAGTAAGTCTTCCCCAGCGTTTCAAATTTGCCTTCCCCATCCAGTACAATGTGAATTAAATAATAATCATGAACAGCAGGTCCTATAAAATGGCCCGCGACCGGTTCGCCGATTCCGCTGAACAAGACCGACATTTCGCCTTTCAGCGGAGCTGTATTAATACTCATGGTTATACGATGATGCGTTTCCATCTATGCACCTCCATTAAGCTGACTTCTCTAAGCATACTAAATGATGCAACATTTCTCCATATAATGCTTCGTTCCTTCCATATTCATTTGCAGTTGTTCTCCTTATACTAAAGGAGTCAGCAATCATCCAATAGGAGGCTATTGTCTAATGTCTAAAATTACTTTTATCGGCGCAGGAAGCAGTGTTTTTGCCAAAAACATTCTTGGAGATGTCATGCAGACACCTGCACTGCAAGGTTTTGAAATCGCTTTATTTGACATTGATGCGGAGCGTCTTCTCGATTCCGAGCAAATGCTGCTTAATATTAAAAAAACAAGTGAAAGCACTTGCGAGATTAAAGCTTATACCGACCGAAAAGAAGCGCTTCGCGGTGCCAAATACATCGTAAACGCCATTCAAGTAGGCGGCTATGATCCTTGTACGATTACCGATTTCGAGATTCCAAAAAAATACGGCTTGCGCCAAACGATTGCCGATACCGTAGGCATTGGCGGTATTTTCCGTAATCTACGCACGATTCCTGTAATGCTGGATTTCGCTCGCGATATTAACGAGGTTTGTCCAGATGCCCTGTTCCTTAACTACACCAACCCAATGGCCGTGCTCACGAACGTAATGAACACCTATGGCGGCGTGAAAACGGTTGGCTTATGCCACAGTGTACAAGTTTGTGTACCGCATTTATTTGATCATTTGGGTATGGATACAACGGGCGTTAAGTACAAAATTGCAGGCATCAACCATATGGCATGGCTGCTTGAAGCAAGCAAAGACGGAGTTGATCTGTACCCGGAAATCAAACGCCGTGCAGCCGAGAAACAATTGGAGAAACATCATGATATGGTTCGTTACGAGCTCATGCTGAAATTCGGCTACTACATCACCGAATCTTCCGAGCACAATGCGGAATACCATCCATACTTCATCAAACGGAACTATCCAGAGCTGATCGAGCGTTTCAACATTCCTCTCGATGAATATCCTCGCCGCTGTGTTAGTCAAATTGAAGGCTGGAAATCCATGCGCGATTCACTTATTAATGACAGCAAGCTTGAGCACTGCCGCAGCCATGAATATGCTTCGTACATTCTCGAAGCAATTGAATCGAACAACCCGTTCAAAATTGGCGGCAACGTGATGAATACTGGACTTATTACGAATCTGCCGAAGGAAGCATGCGTAGAAGTGCCATGCCTCGTTGATGCGAATGGCGTTACACCAACCTATGTTGGCGACCTTCCGCCACAGCTTGCAGCATTAAACCGTACGAACATCAACACGCAGCTATTAACGATCGAAGCGGCGATTACTGGCAAGCGGGATCATATTTATCACGCAGCAATGCTTGATCCGCATACCTCAGCAGAATTGTCTATGGATGACATTGTATCGCTTTGTGATGAGCTCATCGAAGCGCATGGCAGCTGGCTTCCAAGCTATAAATAAACAAATAGGCAGACGAGTGCATCGTTATTCATGCACTTGTCTGCCTTGTTTTTTTCAGTAACCATCACCATCATATGGGCAAATACATATCCTATCCC
>NZ_JBFRDK010000122.1:0-19940 GCF_052113545.1 Paenibacillus sp. TAF43_2 | reverse complement strand
AAGCGGTGTCTTTGTTTTCTCTGGTATCTTTATACTCGCTGCAACGATGTGTTTTTGGACGATTCAAGGTCTTGAGATTGCAAATATATTTACGGATGGAGGGCGAGAGATGGCCCAGTATCCGTTAAGCATTTACAAGAAATGGGTGACTCGTTTTTTTACGTTCGTCATCCCTTTCGGAAGTGTCAATTATTTGCCTTTGCTCTACTTGTTAGACAGAACCTCTGGGAGTGAACTGCTCTATATGATTTCGCCAATAGCTGGCATCCTCTTTATTTTGCCTTGTCTGCTTGTATGGAACATCGGTGTTCGTCATTATCGCTCGACAGGCTCTTAATATGAACAGCACTTTATGATAACAGCAAAGGAGCGTAATGTTATGAAATCAATAGCGGTACGGGAATTAGCAGCGCAATTATCATTAGAAATATTAGCGGGAGCCGATAAGCTCGATCGACAGATTGCTAAAGCAAGAGCCTATCGACCAGGACTTGAATTTGTTGGATATTACGATTTTTTCCCACAGGAGCATGTTCAAATTTTGGGCAGGAAGGAAATTACATACCTGCACTCCTTAAGTGAAGAAGAACGAAATCATCATATTGGCAATATTGTTAAATATCATCCGCCTTGCTTTGTAGTTACTGCGGGTCAGGAAGGTCTAAAATATTTGACCAAATATTGCGATCAAGAAGGCATTCCTTTGCTGCGAACGAAGCTTCCAACGGTGCAATTGCTTGGCATGCTGGATGCTTATCTGCTCAAAACGCTTGCTCCGGAAATATCGATTCATGGGATTTGCTTAAATGTGCTTGGCATTGGCGTACTGCTGCGCGGCAAGTCAGGCATTGGCAAAAGCGAAACAGCCCATACGCTCATCAAACGGGGCTCTAGGTTAGTTGCTGATGATATCGTTGTACTAAAAAAGCTGAGCTCCCAAACGCTGCTTGGCACGCATAATGAGAAAACAAAGGAGTTTCTAGCTCTGCGCAGCATTGGCCTTATTAATGTTGTGAGATTGTATGGCAGACAAGCGTTTCAAGACGAGACGAGAATTGTACTCGATATTGAATTAACGAAGTGGCGTGATAATGAACTCAATAATGATTTAGAGCTGGAAACCAAATTTACAGATTATATGGGCGTGAAAATTCCTCATATTGAAATCCAAGTGCAGCCGGGCAGAGACGTTGCAGGTTTAATTGAGGCAGCCGCGAATAATTGGTACTTAAAGCAGCAAGGCTATAGTGCAGTAGAAGAATTTATGAAACGGCTGGAGCAAGGCTAGCGGCTTTGTCAATAATCCCGATAAAGGATTAACATGCAAACGACTATCCAAATACTTGCAAATCATGTTACACTATGGGCAGAGAAAGCTCATCCTAGCGCACAAGTCCTGACAGATTCGAAGGAGGAAATCGCGTGGAAAACTGCTCAATCGTAACAAAACCTGCGCTTCATTTGGCGGGTATCAGCTACTGCGGTCCATATTCATCCTTTCCGGATGAAGCGATTCGGCTGCAGACCGAGTTTTTGACACGCAAGCACGAGTTGAATGATGCAACAAAATCGACCGTATTGTACAGTCCGTACTTCGGCAATGAAGTGTTTGCTACCTACTGGGCTTGTTATGAAGTCCAGCATCTGGAGGAATTGCCTCCTGGTATGGTACAATTCACGATTCCTGAACATCGTTATGCGATGGTCGCTTGCTCCAATAAAAGAATCGGCGAAGGGTACGAGCAGCTTCATGCTTGGATAAATGAGCTGCGGCTAGAGAAGCAAGAAAACGCCGTATCGCTGGAGTTGTTTTATATTGACGAGCATCATTTGGAGGAAGAGCCGGTAGAGCTGCTTATTCCGCTCAAAGGATAACCTATATGAAGTGCTTGCACGCAAACGAATCGGAGTATGGAATGGATAACATTCGAGCCGGATCATTTTGTGACAGCAAGCACTTTTTTGTTTGTGATTGAAACAGATTCAGAGAAGAGGATTTCAAATGTCAGCTATGAGAGATGGGAATAGGCACTCGTTTCGGCAGTATGCCAGCAAGCTAGTTATTGCTGGTATTGCGGCTGGTGCTGTGAGTGGAATCGTGTTAGGCTTTACGATGAAGCTGCTTGAGCACCTTACCGGATCAGCGGTATATGTATTGCTTCTTAATATTGATTTCATAGAAGGGCTGCCTTATAAACGAACGGAGACGCTTGAATTTATCCTTCATATGGTTGTTGCACTTCCACTCGGTATTATTTATTTATCCCTGTTGTCGCTTTGGAGAGCCCCGATAGGACTAAGCCTTGGCATGAGTATAGCAGTCGCATGCTGTACGTGGATTCCACTTACACAGCTATCAGAGCGTACTCCAGCAACTGGCGATGTACAAGCGCTGATTTGGTGGTTGCTTGGTCATCTCTTATATGGCGCTGTACTTTCGTTGTTTGGCGTGACATGGATTAAGAAAGGAATGTTGGAAAAATGAATTATGCGTTATATATTGTAGATGCATTTACGAATGAAAAATTCAAAGGCAATCCTGCCGCTGTTTGCATTGTAGACGAGCCTCAGTCTGAACGCTGGATGCAGCAGGTGGCAGCGGAAATGAATCTCTCAGAGACGGCATTTATTAAGCAGGGAGCAGAGCATTATGAGTTAAGATGGTTCACACCGATTGCTGAGATTGATTTATGTGGACATGCTACGCTTGCGACAGCACATATATTATGGGAAACAGGAAGACTGCCACAGCACGAAACGGCACGATTTATGACGAAAAGCGGGTTATTGACCGCTGTGCATAAAGGGGACTGGATGGAGATGAATTTCCCTTCCGAGCCGCCGGAAGCAGCTGTTGCACCTGAGGAGCTCATTCAGGGTCTGGGTCTCATTCCGAGATATGTTGGCCGCAATCGAATGGACTATTTTGTTGAGGTAGACAGTGAGGATACACTGCGTACGCTGCGGCCTGACTTTGGGATGCTTGCCCGTCTGAGCGCCCGCGGAATTATCGTTACAAGCCGTTCAACAGATGCTGCGTATGACTTTGTATCTCGGGCTTTTTTTCCTGGTACAGGGATCGATGAAGACCCCGTAACGGGCTCGGCCCACTGCGCGCTCGCGCCATATTGGGCGAAGAGGCTCCGCAAGCAGGAGTTAACTGGCTATCAGGCATCGGAGCGCGGAGGGATTGTGAAGGTAAGACCGGAAGGCGAACGAGTGTATTTGCAAGGACAAGCAGTGACCATTCTGAGAGGACAATTGGAGGGTTAATAATATGTTAATGTTGAAGCTGCCAAAAGAGCAGAAGGAGCAGTTGATTGCTAGCATTCAGCAGTATTTTGAGCTGGAGCGTTCGGAGACGCTTGGATCGATTGCGGCGGAGCAGCTGCTTGATTTTATGATACAAGCGGTTGGGCCGCATGTTTATAATCATGCGATTAAAGATGCTCGCCAAACGGTGCTTGAGCGGATGCAAACGCTGGAAGACGAGCTTTATTCATTAGAGAAGCCAACTGCGGCAAAGCGATAACAATAGGGTTTGGCAGCTGTTAGGTACAGCGAGAAAGCAGGACAGCTATTGAAAATGGTAAGCATATGACGAATATTGAGTACTTACGCTTTTCTCAGAAGCAAACAAAAAAAAGGCACTGATCATCAAGGCTTTAAGCCTTATGATCAGTGCCTTTTCATTGTTTATGCTTTTGATTTTTTGGAAGCAGCTGATGATTTGAACGGGGTTACTTTATTTTTGCCCGTCGTTTTGGAATAGTACATCGCTTCGTCAGCCTGCTTAATCATTTCTTGAACAACCTTGCTTTCTTTGGAGGTGCTGAAGCCGACGCTTATCGTAACCATCGTTTCCTGCTCAACTCTGCGCCTAATGGATTCAGCTACAATTTCAGGTTTTACCCGCTCCGTGCTAATGCAGCTTAGCAGCTCTTCTCCGCCATAACGGCCCGCTGATCCAATGCCGCTCGATTCTTCCTTAATAATCTCGGAAACCTGCTTCAGTACGCCATCGGCTTTATGGTGGCCATGGGTATCATTCAATTTCTTGAAGTTGTCGATATCGCAAAAAATAATAGCCATCGGCTTGTTGCTCTGGAGCAGCTGCTCCGCCTTCGAAGAGAAATGGCGCCGATTATACAATCCAGTCAAGCCATCCATAATAGACGATTGATAGGTAAACATCAACCTCTCGATTACCCACTCGAACAAGAGGATAAACAACAGGGTATAATACACAATTGGAAGCAGCTGGCTAATCGTCAGCAACCAATTCAATGAGCCATGAAATACATAGGCATTCGACAGCCTAGCAAGCTCGCTTGCAAAAAAAACGATTAAGCTCGCGTAATATTTGGAGCTCATATGGGCGCTTCTTGTATCAAGCATAATCATGAAAATAACGATCAAACCATAGAAATCGAGTGCGGGATATGTAAAAGCTTGCGCATGAACGACCGTGTCCATTGAATTGGGCATAATCGCAAATTGTATGCCTGCAATAACGAATGTCATCATACTCATAATGATAAAGGGAATGACTTTAAGCTGTGCCGTTCGATGAGTATATAATTTCATGAAAACAAAGTTTATAATAATAAAAGATAGGATTTGAAGTATGGTAAAGGCTAAATGTAGAAATGGTGATAATGACCAGCCTGGATAAGCGAGCACGACGAGCAGGCATTGCTTAATAATAATGATTGGGATGGCTGTAATGAGCAAGCGATAAATTCGTTTGTTGCGGTAGCTTACATAAAGCCGAACCGACATGAAGAGCATTAAGATCAGAATGACGATGACCGCCGATGAAGAGAGCAGTTGTCCATTTGGGCCTGAAAGCCATTGTGTAAGAGTCATGAGTTACCCACCGTTATCTAGTATTAGTTTCAATAGCTTTACAGAAACATATGTTCTAATATATCATGTTTTACGGTGAACGAATAGTTGGAATACAGGTTTTACGTTGAAAGGATGGGACACATGAATATTTTACAAGCGTTATTTTTTCCACCGGAGCAGCCGGGCGGAGTTTCTTCCATGATCCCGTATATTCAAGATAGGTTCATTAAGTTTGGTTGGCAAATGGAATTGTTCTCTCTGCCTAAGCGGGTAAGAAGCAAAGGGCAGGAAGAAGTGACATTCGAAACCTTTGATCACACGATCTACAGCGGAAATGTAATGGTCGATAAATATATTCAAACGTATAAAGATTACGTATGGTGGACAAAGATGCGCATCAAAAAGCCATACGATATTATACATGCGCATCATCCCATTGCTGGGCTTGTCATGAAGCAGCTATTTCCAGATACTCCGCTTGCGATGACGATCCATTCCAGCTATGAACGGGAGCTTATTCTAAACGGCAAGATTAAAGAGGGTGGACCTGAACACCGATTTCTTATGAGTCTTTATGGCGAGCTGGAAGCGAAGGCGGATCAATTGCTGACCGTTTCCGAGTCCTTCCGTACCTATATCGCTCCTCATATCAAGCATCCAGAGAAAATAAAGGTTATTCCAAATGGTTTTGACGAGAAACGATTTAAACCGATATCCCACGAGAATGCGGTAACGCAGCTCATTACGGTGTGCAGGCTTGTCCCTGCCAAAGGACTTGATGTTCTGCTGCGCGCATGCGCAGAGCTTAAACAGAAGGGTCATCCGTTTGTTCTTCATATCATTGGCGATGGACCGATTCGCGAGGAGCTTGAAGCATTAGCAGTTGAGCTTGATTTGTATGATGATATTATCTTTTACGGCTATATGCTGCATCCGGAAGAGTTTATGCCGTTTTTTGATGTATTTGTATTGCCTTCTCGCGCTGAGGCCTTCGGCTCTGTGTTCGCAGAAGCTGCTTTATGCTCGCTTGCGCTTGTCGGCACGAATGTAGGAGGCATTGCCGAGCAAATCGAAGATGGCGTTAATGGATTGTTAGTACCGCCGGAAGATGCGACAGCTCTTGCTGATGCGCTGGAGAAGGTCGTAACCGATCCCACTTATCGTTATCATCTGGCAAGGTCTGGTTCGGATAAAGCCAAAAAGGTATATTCACTTCAACGAGTGATTGCACAGCTGAAAAAAGTTTATATTCATATGAAGCCGGAATAACGGCTCATTCTATCGGAATAGGCGGTTATAAAATGTCGGTACCTTTTCGATTTATCCATGCAGCAGATTTGCATTTAGACAGCCCTTTCCGAGGGCTTGCGAAGGCTCCGGATCAGGTGAGAGAGGTGCTCAGCGAGTCCACCTTTGCAGCGCTGCGTCAGCTAACGCAGACCGCCATACGCAAGCAGGTGGATTTTATCGTGCTGGCTGGCGATTTGTTCGATGAAGCAGATCGTTCGCTCAGGGCACAGCTCATGCTCGTACGAGAGTGGCAAAAGCTGCAGGAGCACGGAATATCCGTATATGTGATCCATGGAAATCACGACCCGTTAAATGGCGAGCGAGCAGACTTAGAACTGCCGGCAAACGTGCATATATTTGGAGCGGATCAAATGGAATATCGGCCGGCTTACCGTACTAACGGTGAGCTGGCTGCATTTGTTTACGGCAGGTCATACGGAAAACGCGTCGTCTCGGAAAATATAGCTGCGGCTTATCAAATACAGCAAGAAGCGCCCTTTCATATCGCGCTGCTCCACGGAAATGTTGATGGCGATGGAACGCATGACCCGTATGCGCCATGCTCGTTGGGCGAGCTTATCGGGGGCAAGGGCTTCGATTATTGGGCGCTAGGCCATATCCATAAACGAAGGGTGCTGCATGAATACCCTCATGTCGTATACGCAGGCAACACACAAGGAAGAAATCCGCGTGAAGTAGGGGCTAAGGGCTGTTACTTGGTGGAGGTAACCGCTGCAAGAGCGGTAGAGCTGACCTTTTTGCCGCTGGATGAAGTCAGGTGGCACGAGTATGACTGCTCCATCTCTGAGCTGAGTACAGAACAGGAGCTTTTGCAGCAATTGGAAGGTCTACTTGACACAATATTAGCTGAAGCGGAAGGCCGCTCGGTTATGCTTCGACTTTGTTTGACAGGTCGCGGGCTGCTGCATCAGAAGCTCTCGGAGCCAGCGATTGTTCGAACGCTGCTTGAGCAGTTGCAGGAGGGCAGGGCGATATCGTCTGCTGAACCATGGATCTTCGTGCATGGCCTAGAGGTGAATACAGGGGCTGCGATCAACTGGGAGGAGCTGGCGGTGGAAGACAGCTTTACCGGAGAGCTCGTTCGATTTAGCGCAGCATTAACGGAGGATGAGAAGTTATGGCAGGATTTTGCCAAAAATGCTGTGAGCCCTGCAGCAGGGCATGCGAAGCTTGGCAGACTTATGTTTAACCAATGGGACGAGCCTCCCGAGCGCTGGCTAGAGCAAGCGCGCGAGCTGACGCTTGGTTTGCTTCATGATCATGAACGTGGCGGATGATGATAGGGCGAGTGCAGCTTGTATCTGCAAAAGCCTATAGGAGATGACAGGAAACATGAAGCTTTTGAAGGCTGAAATTGACGGTTTCGGACAGCTATATAGGAAGCAAATACCGCTCGATGCGGCGGTCATTATCGTATATGGTCCAAATGAAGCGGGAAAAAGCACGATGTTCGGCTTTATTCGATCGATGCTTTTTGGTTTTGCCAAACGCGGACAGTCGAATGAGCGGCAAGAACCGGTGAATGGCGGCAAGCATGGCGGTCGGATGTTTTTTCAAAGTGCAGAAGATGAAGCCTACGTTGTTGAGCGATACGCGGCTGACGGATTAGGCAAGCTTAAGCTGCGCGCTCTAAGCCTTGCAGCTGGCAATGACGAATTGTTAAATGATCCATTCATTAGCGTCATTGCTGCAGCAGATAATTCACTCGAAGAAGCAGCACTCACACAAACGGAATGGGAACGGCAGTTTTTAGGAGGCATTAGCGAAAAGCTGTATCGACAATTGTTCGCTATTACGCTGACTGAACTGCAAGAAATCGGCGCGTTGTCGGGAGAAGAGCTTGGACAATATTTGTATCAAGCAGGGTGGGACAACGGAAAATCGATAGCAGCAGCTGAGAAGCGTTTAGCACAGGAAATGGACCTTCTCTTTAAGCCACGCGGAGCTAATCAACAAATTAATCAGCATTTGAAAACGCTTGAGCAAATAGATGCGCAGCTTCGCAAGCGCGCAGATGCCATTGTCTCCTACAATCAGTTGACGCAGCAGACGGGCCAGCTGGATGCATTCTTGCAGCAGCTGGAATTGGAGCTGCCAGCAAAAGAAGCAAAGCAAATGCTGCTTCATAAAGCTTGCACCACTAGGCCATTGTGGATTCGCAAGCAGCAGCTGATGATTGAGCGCGAGCAATTCGCCTACGCTGCAGAGCTGTCACCGCATGCGGAGAAGGAATGGGACGAGCTGCAAAGGCAAAGAGCTGAGCTGCGCGAGGAAGCTGAGAAGCAAAGGCAGAAAGCGCTGCTGATGGAGCTGCAGCTTGAAGCGATAAGTTATGATGAGCAGCTTCTTCGTATTGGAGATGAGACGGAAGCACTGCTTCAGGCAGCTGAGAGCATGCGCCAGCTGAAGCAGGACAGCATAGAGCTGGAAGCAGAGCTGCGCGAGCATGATGAGATGATTGCGAGGCTCGTTACCAGCATCGCGCCGGAATGGACGGAGCGTCAACTTAGGGAGCTTCATGTTACGATAGCCGATCGTGACTTTGTGCGCAGCGCCAGGCAGCAGGAGCTGGAGCACGCGCGAGGAGAGGAGCGATTCGCGGCTGAGCTTGAGACGCTTAAGCAGCAGGAGCAGGAAGCGTCTATCGCTTTGGAGGAGGCGAGGTCAGCCGCCGCACGGGAGAAGGAGCGCAGCGAGCAGGAGGGCAGCACCGGATTTGAGGTGCTGCCGCGCACGCGAGATGCGCTGAAGGGGGCGTGGAACGCCCTCGATAGCGCGCTGCGCGAGTGGGAGCTCGAGCGGGCGCGCTCTGCCGGAGCCGCTGCAGCCGCAAGCGAGAGCGAGTCGGCTGGCCGCGGCGCGGCAGCTTCGGGCCGAGGCGGAGCCGGCCCTTGGTGGGCTGCGGCGGCAGGAGCGGGCGGAGCCGCGCTGGCGCTTGGAGCTGCCGCGCTTGGCGGAGCAGGGCGCGGTGCAGGTATTGCTGCGCTGGCGCTGGCGGGAGCGGCGCTTGCGTTTGTTGTTATGGCGCTGCTGCGGAGTCGCGGTGCTGGGAATGCAGCAGCAGGCGAGAGCAGTGATCAGCTGCGTGGACGCGGACGTTCGCGAGGGCGCAGCGGAGCAGCTGCGCTCACTGGCACGGAACTTAATGAACGAGAGAAACGCGTGCATCAAGCTTTAGAGATGATTGTACATAATCCGCAAGAGGCAGCGGCTGCCCTGCTTGCGGCAAAGCATTTCAGCTCGCCAGAGCATCTGCTCGCAGCGGAACAAGCGCGCACACAGCTGCGCGCCGCAGTCGAAGCCCGTCTCGAGGCGCTGCAGCGCAGCGAGCGCCTCATCGACCATAGCAGCGAGCTCGCCCGCCGCCTAGAGCGGCTGCGCGCGCACGCTGCAGGACGCAGCGAGGCTGCCGCCGCTGCTGCACAAGCAAGGCAAGCCATCGCCCATCAGTGGGCTGACTGGCTTGCAGCTCGCTCACTGCCGGCGGGAATGTCGCCGGCCGCTGCGCTCGAAGCATTCGAGCTTGCCGAGCAAGCTTTGCAGCGGCTGCAGCATTATGACCGGCTGTCGGCGAAACAAGCCGCCGCAGGCAAACAGCTGGCTGCATTCGCTGCGCAAGCAGCGAAGCTGTGCGGGCATTTCAAGGAAGCGGCCGCAGCGGCGGCTGCTGATCCAGCCCTCGCGCTGCGCCTGCTGCATGCCGAAATTCGCCGCCATGCTGCAGCCAAACAAGAAGCGCGCGCTATTATTGCGCGCCGCGATGAGCTGCGCATGGCGCAGCAGGCTGCTGAATCCCGGCAGCTTGAGCTAGAGAGCCAAGTGTTGAAAACAGTGGAAGCGGCTGGTCTATCAAGTGAAGCCCAATATGAGCTTGCCATTTCGCATCATAGCATATGGACAGCGCTTGAGCTTGAGTTGTCGAAGCTTGCGTTGGAAATAACGGCTGGCATGTCAGCGGAGAGAATTTCCGAGCTCGAGCATTTGTTTGGCAGCTATGATGAAGAGCAGCTGCAGCAGCTGCATTTGGAGTCGCAGTCGGAGCTGAAAGAGCTGGAGCGGCAAAAGCAGGAGCAGCTTGAAAAGCGGGGGAGAGTGCGGCAGTCGCTAGACCATCTTTTGCAGGAAGAGGAGCATCAAAGGCTGCTTTCTGATAAAGCGATGACGGTTGCCCAGATCGAGAAGGATGCAGAGCGGTATGCGGTCCTTTCTATTAGCGCAGCATTAATTAGCCGAACTAAACGTGTTTATGAAGAAGAGCGTCAGCCTGTCGTGCTTCGCAATGCGTCGCGTTATATGATGGAGCTGACAGATGGCAAATATATTCGGGTACTTACAACGCCGGGCGAACCGGGAATCAGGCTGGAAACAGCGGAGCACCGTCTCATCGACAGCGGAATGTTAAGCAGAGGAACAGCGGAGCAGGTTTATTTGGCGATGCGCCTTGCTTTGGCGGAGGAAGCAACAAGTGGATCGAAGCTTCCTCTTATGCTGGATGATGTGTTTGTTAATTTCGACAAAGGCAGGCTGCATGCAGTAACCAAGCTGCTCGCATCATTATCGAGTGAAAGGCAAATTATCGTTATGACTTGTCATGAGCATGTTCGAGACGCAATGCTTGAGCATTGCGAGGGTGCGTTACTCGTACAAATTTGATGGTTGCAAGCAGCCAAATGCTCTCTAATGAGTAGTAACACGTTTGCGGATAATTAAGATGAGCCAGCCCAAGCTGACCAAGCCGAATAACGGATAAAGAGTTGACAGCAGCGGACCAAATCCGATTTGGCTGGCTACATAACAAATCGCGAGTATAAGAAGAACAATCAAGCTCCGAGCCCATTTCAAACGCTCATGAAGCTGAAGGGTGAGGCCGTAAATGTCTGCAATGAGTGTCGTGAAGATTTCAGCGAAAATAATGAAAACGTAAATAAACTGTACGCTAGGCCCTAGCTGCCGAGCAATCCCGCCCATCGGTATTGCGAATTGTTGAATGCCTGGCATATGAACGGAAAGCGCGATGTGACCAGCCAGCAGCATGAACCCAATTCCGATTCCTCCGACCCATGAGCCAGCAATAATGACCTTGCGGTCACGGATTTCTGCTCCCAGCGGCACAAGCACAGCTTGCGACATCGAGAGGTTGAAGGCGGTATATAAAAAAGGTGAAGCCCAAGCGGCCCAGATGGAATGGTCGCTTGATAAAGTAATGAACTTGTCTGCGCCTGGCGTTTGAAATGTATTGATGATGATGAGTACAGTGAACAGCAGCATAACAGGGACGACGATCGCATTGACCGTCAGAATAGCATTCATTCCTTTGCGCAGCAAAAAATAACAAGCGGCAATCGTAATAAGCAGACCTGATTGATAAGAAATATTCCAATGCTCATAAAAGATGGTGCCGGCACCTGCGAGCATAACAGCGGTTACGCCAAGGAGTACGACTAACATAAAGTGGCTGATAAGTCGTCCATATTTGTCGCCGAACAATGCTTTATTTAAGTCTTCGTACGACTTTGCTCTAATTTCACTTGCAATGAGCATCATCTTGGTGCCTAGCCAAATGAACAAAATGGTAGATATAACAATCGTGACCGTACCCCAGTAACCGAAGCGGGTAAAAAACTGAAGTATTTCTTGGCCGGTGGCAAAACCGGCCCCCACGATTGTTCCCATGTAAGTTGAAGCGATTTGCAATACCTTCCCAGTACGTTTCCACATCGTCTACCGTCCTCCGTTCGATAACCCTCTATAATTAGAAGGTATGTCCAAACGGGGACAGGCATGACTTTTTTCAAAATATTACGATTTTCTACGGGATATTTAGAAGCAGAGAGGGCCTTAATTCTAGCAGCGGCGGTAGTGCTGTGGTGTATTTCCTTCAATGGCAGCCTTGGTTTGCTCTTTACATTAGTCACGCATGCTAAATTCTGTCTAGCTGATAGCGAGAAGCTTAATGGAAATGATTTCGTTATGCTCGGGGTCAAGATCCAGCTTTAGGAGCGCTTTGTTTGCTTTGTAAGTGAGCAAATAGGCGGTTTGCTTCTCAGGCTTGCCAAGTGCAAGCAATGCAGCTTCCGGATTGTCGCCAATTTGCAGGCCGCTTAGGCCGGCTTGAATGTTTTTTTCAAAAAGCTCAATAAATTGCGTTTTTTTCTTAGCATTGATTCCAACTGCAAATCCATCATATTCAAGCACGGTAACAGGATCCGTCTCTTCCTCAAGCTTGTAGCTGTCTTGCGGATTGCCAAACTGCTTAACAACCGAAGCATGGGTATCGCCAATTGCTACGCCATGGAGAAGTGGCGCGTCTGCTTGCCACAATGCATCTTCACTTTCGGTTTTTACCGGCGCTTTGGGATTCTCTGACTTGCTGACTGCTGAGGTTTCAGCGTTTGTATTGCTGCTCGTATCCACTTTGTTCACATGAGGCTCGTCCATTTGAATCTCATTTTCCGTTAGCTCAGAGTAAGAGTTTTGAGGGCTGTTAGGCTTGCTCGTCTGCTTGGTCAGAAGAGGAGCTGTGTCATCCGTGTAAGTATCAGGCGTAGTTGTCGATGCGCTCTGGCAGCTGGCAAGCAATAAGGCAAGCGTTGAAGTTGCCGCGAGCATAACTGCTTTTTTCGTAAATAATCGATTGGTTTTCAAGGTTTACACTCCTTTCCCTATAGGAAATATCATCGGTATAATGAACCATATTTATAAATGTTCAGCTAAATTCGTTCAAAAGTTATGTTATTAAATTAGACGTGTAAAATGTGGTAAAAGTTTCTCTATTTTACTGTAGATATGAAATTTCTCGCTCGAATTCGCTAGATTTTTTTGGGATTAAAAACGATCCCTTCAATAGGGTTGCACTTTTTGCCTGACCTATGGTACGGTATCAAAAAGGATTTTGGTGGAGGTAATGAAAGATGGAAAGTTTAAAACAACGTATTTTAGCAGAATCATCCGTATTGTCTAGCAATGTACTGCGGATGGATGCTTTGATCAACCACCAGGTCGACCCAGCATTGACAATGGAAATGGGACAAGAGTTTGCAAGGCGCTTCGCGGAGGAGCAAATTACGAAGGTGATAACGGTGGAGTCGTCGGGAATACCGGCGGCCTTTGCAACCGCATATACTCTAGGAGTACCGCTCGTTTTCGCTCGCCGCAAGAAGACATTAATTGCTGATCCGGATGCATATGTGGAACGTGTTCCTTCCTTTACAAAGGGAATGGTGACTGATATTATGGTGTCCAAACAGTTTCTAACGGCTGAAGATCGGGTACTCTTTATTGATGACATTATTGCCAACGGCGATGCAGCGCGTGGATTGATAAAAATTATTCAGCGCTCGGGAGCAGCTTTAGTTGGACTTGGCGTCGTTGTCGAGAAGTCATTTCAAGCTGGAGGAAGAACATTGCGGGAACAAGGAATTCGTGTGGAGCCGCTCGTTCGCATTTCATCGCTTGATAACGGCGAAATTAAATTTGAGTAATAAGTTCCAGTACAAATGTTCTTTTCGCATCCGGCATTATCGCTTATAATGGTACAGAAGTGATCGAGGGGAGGCACATACTATGGGGGAAATGTCTGCAGAGTTTATGTATACAAAGCTAAGCGATGCTAAAGTCCACTTTGAGCGTGCACTAGATTGTAAACATACGGAATTTGATGATTTATATCCTTATATGATTGAGCATCCGCAATTTTTCTGGTACAAACGTTATGTCGCGTGGTCAGAGCTGCTCACTATCGTGAAGCTTTGCGACGAATTGTCTATTGAATGGCGGGAGCAATTCACTGACCGTCAAGGCGAATATATCGGCAAACGGGTGATGTCATCACGCGTGCTGGATGAGTGGTATGAAACGAATGACGCGAAAGAGCATGCAGGTTAACGTAAAGAATGATATAAGTATAAGTTAAACCTTATTATTATTTTATATTTTGAAGTAAACCTCAATGTGATGCGTAAGCATCCATTGAGGTTTTTCAATAATCATACGGGTTAGAATAGAAGCAGGAGGAATTGCAATGATAAGTGAAGAGCAATTGGATCAATATCGCGTAAGCGGTGAGACGATAAGAGTTGTAAGAGATGCAATCGAAGCAAATGACGTTAAAGGTATCGTTGTAGCATGGGACGAGTCCTCTGTCGTTATTCGCAGACCAAATCGCCGAGTAGTGAAGCTAAGCCGTACATATAGCTACACACCAGCATCCGAGGATCGGCTTAATCTTTTTCCTGATGAGAATTAGCAATCGCATGAATGGCATCCAGCGCTTCTTTGCCGGTTCCGAGCTTGTATCCCTCTGACATGTATCGGATTCGTCCTATATTATCCAAAACAAACAGGATGGGAAACTGTTCCATCCTCTTCGGCACGATCAAGGGCTGGAAGAGGTTAAGGCCAGCGTATGACTGGTCAAGGTGGAAAGAAGCGTTTCGGGGCAAGGCAGCATCTTGTTCTAATGAGAAGGATGCGGTCAGCTTATCTTCACCCGCTGTCAATATAACTTGGCCATTCCATGCCTCAAATGCAGGAGCCAGCTCTCGAAGCTCTCTCAGCAGATGTTTTGAAGGCTCACGGTCTGGCTCGATCCAAGCGATGACTGCGCCGCGCGGCTGAACGGCTGCTTTCATGCTAATCTTTGGATAGAATAACTCCTTATCCATGGCATCAACAGAGAGTGAGGCTAGTATTGGAATTTCCATATCCTTGCTGCGGAAGCTCAATGTCAATTTTGTTGTAGCTGATGGAGAGATGTCGAAATAAGCAAGCCGGACCTTTACAGTACCATTTGGAAGTCTTGTTCCGGTTATTAACCGATATTGTCCGCATACCAATTCGATTGGCGCGTCGAATACGTCCTTTTTGCCAAAGGGGAGCATCTGTGTGTGATACATGCCCTTCGTAAAGCGCGCAATCGTGAAGTTATGGAAATAGGCAGCTTCTTCTACATCTGCTGCTATGTCTTTGATGAAATGAACAAAACCTAGAGCTGGCGCTGAGGTGCCCTCCGAACAAAAGTCAGTCCAATGGCTTAGCATAAAGTATTGTGGCCTTAAATCAGTTGGTTCAAGGCGAGCTGGTATTCCTATGCTTCTTGCTGTCGCGATTAGAAGAATGTGGAAGCAAAGCCGATCGCCTTTTTGTAATTCAAAGCTGCCTAGCGGCGTGGCAGAGCCGTTATAATGATTCATGCCTTCGATAATATCAAATTCACCGGCAAGCCGCTCGTACATGGCCTCAGGTTGACCGCGATACAGCTCCTTTTCTGCCTCAGAGTAATGCTCTTGGAAACGATGCTTGTAGGGTGCAATCATCTCATAATGTATACGCGGACAAAGAAGATACTTGCTGGTAAAAGATTTATCTAAATCGGTATCCTGACTTTCAATCAGCGGCAAAAAACCAAGTAGATGATCATCTAACGAGATTTGAAACGTATCTGTCAAATCCTTTTCATGAAGTGATTCCAGCAGCAAAAGCGGCCATTCTCCATATAAAGGCGATTGATTTTGTAAAAAAGCATAAATCTCATGGCTGTTGCCTCTAGCTTTTTGAAGGACATTCCATACCCGATCTCCATTTAGGGAGAGCTGATCAGCTAGCTGAGAAGACTGCTCCAAGCTAACAAATGTGGCTTCATATGCAGCACGAATTTGGGAACCCTCTTGAATTCGCTCACTATTTTTCTGTTTCTCCTGCTCAGTGGCGGCTGAAGTCAGCTTGCTGTCCACAGATGGCGGGGGGATCATCTCAATATCCGAAATGCCGCCTCGAACTTCCTCTTTGCTCATAACCATTGTAAATTCGTTCGCGTCTCCCGTATGGATAAGTATAGAGCCCCAGCCTTCTTCGCCAACAGCATGTATATATAAGCTGCCAAGTCCAGTTGTAAGTGTAACTTGCCCGGATTGATCTGTCGTCTTTGTCACAATAGTAGAAAACTCTGCGTAATTATACAGCTGGAAGTGTACCTTAGCACTAGATGGGGAACCAGCTTGATTAAGTACTTTGATCGTAATGGTCTTGTTTACGGCATAGTTGTCTAGTAAATTAATTTCGGTATACCAAGGATGCTGCAGCGTAATTTCCTCGGGGCCTGCATAGTTGGAGGGAACTCTCGTATTAACGAGCATAGCTCTTTTTGCAGGGGCGCTAAACCAGCCTTGGTCTAACTTTGCTTCTGGCTCGCAAGCACCGAGAAAATGCCATCGACCATCAGCCCAAGCTTCCACCCAAGCATGATTGGAATCACAATGGGCCCAGCGTGGTGTATAGCACTGCCTTGCAGGAATTCCGATGCTGCGGAGTGCAGCAACTGCAAGTGTGGACTGCTCTCCGCAGCGTCCGAGGGTGGTACGGATAATGGTTAAAGGAGATACGGTGCGCTGGTCGTTTCCTATGTAGGTAGCTTTTTCATGGCACCAGTAGTTAGTCTCCAAAATGGCATCTTCCATGGACAGACCTCGAACGCGCTCGAACAATTCATTAAACAGCAAGTTTCGAATATCTTCGATGTTCTCGTTATTGACCCGATATGGGAGAACAAAGTGGTAAAATAAATGATCGGACACTGTGCTGCCCCATGGCACTTTATTCCGAATAGCAAGGGAAGCCCGTACATGGCTAAGAAAAAGTTCACCATTATAATCAGCTAAGTCATTTAGAGGCATGTAGGCATATAAAAATTGCAGCGCAAACTGCTCATCCGCGCTTAAGGGCTGCTGAAAAACGCTGAATAGCTGCTCTTCACGCAAGCTGGTTAGGCTCCTTTTGTAGGCGAATTTTTCTAGAACCTGTGTTGTCCATTCTGAATTCATAATTATGATCATTCCTCTCCTAAATACTGCAGGTATACTCGAATGAAGTTGGTATATTTAATTTGCATTATAAAGAATTGATTTGGTATAATCAATACAAGAAATGCATTACGGATAGACTGGAAGTGAATGAACATGCAGTCCGATAACAAACCTTTGTATATGGTCATTCTTGAGGATCTCAAGGAAAAGATAAAATCGGGAGAATATTTGCCTGATCAACAACTTCCAACAGAAGTGGAATTGGCGGAGAAGTCAGGGGTTAGCCGCATTACATCGAAGCGCGCATTAATCGAGCTGGAACGGGAAGGCCTAATATACAGGAAGCGCGGAAGCGGGAGCTTCGTCAAAAAACAAGAGATTTATATCGAATCCGATACAGGCACCTCAAATGCCAATCGGATTATTTCAATGATTCTTCCTTATATGGCGACACATGAATCGGACTATATAACCGGAGCATCGGACTATTTGGACGATAAAGGTTATTATTTAAGCATTCATAACAGCAATTGGAGCAGGGACAAAGAGAAGGAACTGCTCGTTCGAATTCCTAAGAACGGTTCAAGCGGCATCATATTGTATCCGATCAGTACTATTAGCAATATCGATTTGATTAATGCTATTTATTGGAACGACTACCCGATTGTGACGATTGATCAGTACTTTGAAGGCATTCCGATTACGAGCGTTACTTCAAATAACTTTGAAGGCGGTTATGAGATCGCGAAGCAGCTGCTTGAGTTTGGCCATGAGCGAATTGCTTTTGTTTCCAGCATCAGCATCGAATTTCGCAGTTCGGTGCGCGACCGGTATCAAGGCTACTGCAATGCGCTGAAGGATTACAAAATTCCGATTGATCCTGACTTAATCGTTTCGGATTTCTATAGACAAGTAGATGAAACAAATAGCAAAACCTTCTATAAATCAATGATTGCTTCGCTGATTCAGGCTGGGGTAACAGCGATTCAAGTTGAGCATGATCACCTTGCCGTCGATCTTCTTAAAAACGCGATTGAAATGGGATTGCAAGTTCCAGGACAGCTTTCAATTGCCGGCTTCGACGATCATATCATTGCGCAGCATGTAGAGGTTCCGCTTACGACCGTAGCCCAAGATTATAACGAAATAGGCCGTAAAGCGGCTGAATTAATCGTTAATCGAATTGAACGAGCTGATTTTTCACCGCAAAAATTACAGGTTCCCGTTCGTGTGGTAGAAAGAGAGTCCATTGGCATGCAGACGGTAGATGATCAAGCCTCGGTCAAATCGGTATAGGCAATCTATTGTTCTGCGTCATTCATTTTAATGTAAAAAGCTGGCCATTATGGCCAGCTTTTTTATTTGGTATAATCAATAATGTATTTTACTATATTAAGTATATTCATTGTTTACAAAAAATAGTATTGCGATTATAATAACTTTTGTAAGCAGGCTAAAAGGTATATCTAATTACATAGCCAAGTCGGTTTGTAATTGAAGTGATGCACCTTGAGAACGAACCGATTGTACAACAATGGATATATCGGTTATTTTTGCTTGCGAAGAATGTAAGCGCTTTATAACTGGTTTTATTATGCCGTTAAGGAGGGCTGCTCGGTATTTCTGTCTAGAGCTTGGTTAAAGCGTTTCGTAATCATGTCTTTTTAAAATTTCAATCCAATATGAATGATGGGGGATTTTAAATGAAAAAGCTTAAATTACGCTCGTTTGCAGTCATTGCATTAATACTCATGGTTTCAATTGTAGGATGCTCCGGAAAAAATGGTGCTAACAGCAATCAAGGGAAAGAAACGAATGCAGTTTCTCCGACAAATGCTGAACCAACAACAGAAGCGACTGTGGCGCCGGAAGAGAACAAATACGATTTAAAAGGGCAGACGATTAAAATCGGCGTTTGGTACGACGGAGCAGATCCAAGATTAGTAGAAGAAAAAGGTCCCGCAGAAGAAGCGCAAATCAAATTGATTGAAGCTGCGGAGAAAAAATATAACGGAAAAATCGAATTTGTAAAGTTCGGCGACTATGGAAAGTATATTGAAAATTTTACGACGACTTCTCTCTCAGGCACACCGTTTGCGGATATCGTTCGGATCGAGCTTTTCTGGGCGTTTCCACAACTTGTGAACAAACAGTTCATTCAGCCAGTTGATGAATTTTTGGATTTGAATGATCCGAAATATATTAGCTGGATGAAGGTTGGAGGAAGTTATGACGGCAAGCAATAYGGGATGACGGATTCAGCTCCTTCTCCGTACGGCATGTTTTATAACAAAACGCTCGTTCAGAAGCTTGGCCTAGAGGATCCATACGAGCTTCAACAAAAAGGCGAATGGACATGGGATAAATTCCGTGAATTTGCAAAAACCGCTACGAAGGATACAGACGGCGATGGAAAAACAGATGTATTTGGCGTAACCGGCGCTTACGGTAAAGTTAAAGCATTTGCAGAGCAGATGGTCTACACGAACAACGGGGCTCTGGACAAGGATGCAAGTGGAGAATATAAATTCGCTATGAACAGTGAAAATGCGATTGAGTCCTTGCAATTCATTTCTGATCTCTACAACACTGATAAATCGATCATGCAGCCGGTTCCTGAGGATGCAGCGAAAGAATTCATCGCTGGAAAAGGCGTTATCTATGCAGGATTCAGCTGGGAGCTTGGCACGTTTGTCGATAGTATGAAGGATCAACAACTTGGTTATGTTTTCTTCCCGAAAGGCCCTAAGGCTGATCGCTATGTTTCCTACACACCGTTTGGCAATATGTTCATGGTAGCTAAATATTCGAAAAATGCTGAGGTTGCTGTGAAAATTCTTGATGAGATTAGTCTTCATGAAGAGGGCAGAAAGCTAGCCAATGAGTCATGGGAAACTTCTTACCCTAGTAAAGAGTCGCTCGATACTCGGAAACAGATGGCCGACAACATTGAGTATATCTCCTACTATGGCATTCCAG
>NZ_JBFRDK010000121.1:0-25002 GCF_052113545.1 Paenibacillus sp. TAF43_2 | reverse complement strand
GTTATGAATAATGAGAAAGCGATGGTCATTTCTGACTCCATTTTGTACCGCAAAGGTGCAAGAAAGTTGAGCGATATTCCAAATGAAGTGATAGAACTGATTCATATGGGGAAACTGGAGACGGTCAATTTGACGGAATGGCTCGTTGTCGATCATATTGTACTGCTGCAAAATGTACTAAACGAGCTTGGTTTGGATCAAGAATCCGATCCCATTCTGGATAGGCTGAAACATTTGAACGAGAAAAAAATTATGAAAATCATACCTGCTATCGCAAAGGAATGGCTTAGCTTATTCGCTCGACTAGCAGAAGAAGAGCAGTCTAAACTTTACGACAAATTAGCTGCTCATCCATCAGACAGTGTTCGCTGCTGGGCTGCTTTTATTATTGGAGTGGATCAACGTTTAAGTTTAGTAGAGAAGCTTGCATCGATTCGTCCTTTTGCGGCAGATCACCATTTTGGCGTTCGCGAGATTGCTTGGATGGCTTTAAGGGAATCCATCTCCAATGATTTACTAGGAGCACTTCATTTACTCAAAGATTGGGTGCGTGATCATGATGCGAATATTAGGAGATTTGCCATTGAATCCACTCGACCGCGAGGCGTATGGGCCAAACATATTGCTGAGCTGAAAGAAAATCCTGCTATGGCTCTTTCCCTATTAGAAGCTGTGAACAGCGATGAAGCCAAATATGTTCAGGATTCAGTAGGCAACTGGATGAATGACGCTAGCAAAACTAATCCTGAGTGGGTAAGAGCTATTTGTAATGACTGGTTGAAGCGCTCAAAGGCGAAGGAAACGAAAAGAATTGTAGCAAAAGCGGTAAGAAGCTTGCCGGTATAGCAATGGCTCATAGGTAAAACAACTAATACAGTCGTTTGGTGTAACCTTGTTCCAATCTAGCAGCTACGAGTTCGGAGGTTACTCCTTCAAGATTTACATGAGAGGCTATGATCTTTGAAGGGGAAGGCAATTCATTTTTAGGTAGCCATGAATGCGATTCCCATAGTTTTGACCGTCTAAATGCTTTGGCACAGTGCAGGAAACATTCTTCTACGGCAACCACGATGCCTAATAAAGGAATTTTTTCGTTTACAGCCATTATTGCTAACAATTCGTTATCTTTGGTAATAAAGGCGCGCCCATTTATTCGCAATGTTTCGCCAAGTCCAGGAATGAGGAAAACTAAGCCGATTTGTGGATTTGAAAGTATATTTCGTAATGAATCTATTCTTTTATTTCCTGGGCGCTCTGGAATTACGAGGTGCTTATCATCAATCACGTGAACAAAACCTGCCGTATCACCTCTAGGGGAGCCGTCACACTGCCCATCTGAGTTAGAGGTTGAAATAAACACGAAGGGTGACTTTGCTATAAAATCTCGACAATGTTCATCCAAGTGAGTAATATCTTTATGCTGTACGAGTTCGCTGGGATAGCCAATAAGTGATCTAAGCTCCGATTCTGATGCAATAAACTCCTCTTTATTGATAATAGTCATAATCATTCCTCCCTAAGTTTATAGATATTCAAACAACAGGGCTATCCTCAAGTAGTGTTATCTACTTCACGGGACAGCCCTATTCAGCATTTGAAAACGGTTTAGAAGTTGATGAGCGGATGACAAGTTCGGGTTCCAAGTGGACGGTCTTAATCATGTTTGGAGCATCGATAAGCTCAAGTATGGTTTTGGCTATTGCCGCTGCGATGGAGGAGAGGGCAACACCTACGACGGTCATTGGAACCTCAAGATTCTCCATCTGCGGAAGATTGTCGTAACTAACGACAGAAACATCATGAGGGACGGAGAGGCCGAGTTCACTGACGGCGCGAAGGATGCCGCGAGTTAGATCGATACCGCCGCTTATGAAAGCTGTTGGTCGAAGAGGACGATCCAGCATCATTCGTGCAGCAATATAACCATCGTGAAATTCTAAACCGTTCATTTGGAGAATGGAATCATCTGTTAAACTCAGCCCATGATGTCTAATCTCTTCTTGAAAGGCTTCGATTTTTACAGCTTGCAGCGGGTCATGCGACTTCGGTTCCCCGATGTATGCTATTTCTTTATGACCTAAATTTGCCAAGTGACGAACCGCTAGCCGAATGGCTTGGCCACGGTTAACATCGACTGCGGAATAGGGCGTATAGTCAGCGGCACCATAGGTGAGAATTGGGATTTGCATGGCGCTGGAGTCGATTGGATTAGGTTTATTATCCCTGTCTCCAAAGGCGAGTATGGCATCCACTTGATAGCGGCGAAAAGTTTCGATCGCGAATTCGATGTTGCTAATAGACAGCAACGTGATATAGCCGTATTTCTCTAGCTCCTCATTAAGCCGTGTAAGAAGGGATGATAGGGCTGCGCGTTCTATTGATGGCCATACGATGCCAATCGCGCCGCTTTTTCTCGAGACGAGGCTTCGAGCAGCAATATTGGGTTGATAACCCATGTCTTTTGCGATGGAAAGGATATGCTGTTTCGTTTTATTTTGTACGAGCGGGCTGTCTCTAAGTGCCTTGGATACAGTAGAAAAGCTGACGCCTGCACGCTCTGCGATATCTTTGATGGTTACCATAGCTTCCCTCCGAAAGGAACTTTAACGACTATTATCATAAGTCATACATCCTATCATAGTCCAATTATTATGCAAATGAAAGCGGTATAATTGGTGTAGACAGTTTGGGCTTATTGCGATATTATGAAAAATAACAACGTTGTTATTTTGATTATAAGGTGGTTTTCTCATGTTTAATTTAACAGATACCGTATCCGTTGTAATCGGTGGAAATGGTGTTCTTGGCAGTGCCATGGCTTCTGCACTGGCTGAAGCGGGATCAAAAGTAGCCATCGTTGGCCGCGATATGGAGAAAGCAAAATTAGTATGTGATCAAATAAATAGCAGCGGCGGAACGGCGATCTCTTTGCAAGCAGATGCAACAAAAAAAGATGAACTAGAAGCGGTGCTGAACGATATTCTGCAATGGGGAGGACGTATAGATACCCTTGTAAATGCTTCAGGAACAAACAGCCCCACGCCTTTTTTTGATTTGGAAATGGATGAATGGGATCGAATTATGGACGTCAATTTAAAGAGTGTTGTGCTGGCTTGCCAAGTGTTCGGTAAACAAATGATTGAACAGGGCAGCGGCGGCTCCATTATCAATATCTCTTCTGTTTCCTCATCACCACCGCTCTCTCGCGTGTTTACTTACTCAGCATCGAAGGCAGGAGTTAACAGCATCACGCAATTTCTAGCACGTGAATTTGCGCCAGACCGCGTAAGAGTTAACGCTATTATTCCAGGTTTTTTCCCGGCGGAGCAGAACAGAAAAATACTTTCACCCGAAAGAGTAGAGTCGATTATGCAGCATACGCCAATGAAGCGTTTCGGAAACCCGGATGAGCTGAAGGGCGCGGTTGTTTATTTGGCTTCATCCCAAGCCTCTTCATTTGTTACTGGCTCATTCTTCCGCGTGGATGGCGGATTTGGTGCGATGACGATATGACAAGACCGCGTTTTCAGCTAAAGGAAACGGACAACAACGACTGCATTTGAACACATAAGGCGCATAAAGCTTTGGGGGAAACTGTTGAAGCCAATAAGAGAGGGGAAAAGAAAATGAGTACTCAAACCATTGCAAGCCTGGCAGATATTAAAGTGACGGTTGATCGTTTAGCTATGAGCACGCCTGTTACGGATATGCATACGCATCTATATGCTCCTGAATTTGGGGAACTGCTTTTATGGGGCATCGATGAGCTGTTGACTTATCATTACTTAATTTCAGAGTCGTTCAGATGGTCAGAGGAGGAGTACAGCCAATTCTGGTCGATGACAAAGCGCGAGCAGGCGGACTGGATATGGAAGCAGCTGTTCATTGATCATTCTCCTGTAAGCGAAGCTGCAAGCGGTTTTATTACGATTGTTAAACGTCTTGGATTCGATGTATCCTCACGCAATCTGGACGATTACCGGCAAGCACTTGCGAAGCGTACGGTAGAACAGCAGGTAGATACGGTCATGCAGATCGCTGGAATTGAAAAAATCGTCATGACGAACGATCCGTTTGATCCGATTGAACGTCCGGTTTGGCTGTCAGGCAAAGGAAAGACGGATGCCCGTTTCTATGCAGCGCTGCGAGTTGATGCGCTTCTTAATGATTGGGATCATGCGGTGAAAGAGCTGCAAAATCTTGGTTATGATGTACAAGCGGAATGGTCTGAGCGGACAAAGGCAGAAACAAGACGTTTTCTCTCGGAATGGATTACTCGGATGGATGCGCTTTATCTTGCCGTGTCGATGCCTGGTGATTTTGAATATCCAGCCGATGATCATCGAAGCAAGATGATTGATGAGGTTATGATCCCTGTATGCCAAGCAAAAAGTATTCCGTTTGCGTTAATGATTGGCGTTCGCAGACGGGTGAACCCATCACTCAGATTAGCTGGCGATATGAGCATGCTGTCTGATGTATCGGCAGTGGAAGCCTTATGCCGCCGTTACCCCGAGCAGAAGTTTCTCATCACGATGCTGGCCAGAGAAAATCAGCATGAATTAACGGTGCTAGCTCGTAAGTTCCGGAATCTGATGATATTTGGCTGCTGGTGGTTTCTGCATATTGAATCGATGGTTGAAGAAATGACACGATTCCGCATAGAGCTTCTAGGCACTTCAATGATTCCTCAGCATTCTGATTGCCGTGTGTTTGAGCAATTGATTTACAAATGGGAGCATTCTAGAAAAATCATTGGCAATGTTCTTGCAGCGAAATACGAGAAGCTGCATCATAGCGGATGGACGGTGACGGAGGAGGAGATCAAGCGGGATCTGGATGATATGCTGAATCGAAACTTCTGGCGTTTCCTAGACAAAGAGTAATCCATTTAAGGTTATTCTTTAAAAATGCTCAAGGTGATTCTATCCGTAAAATGCGGTGTGGATCACCTTTTCTTATGGCAATGGCGTACATGGAAACAATGGAAATATTGCTCAAAATAACTATTGAAATCGATTTCATTTTTTGCTATATTATTAAATATCAACTTGATAGCGCTTTATTTGTTTATATCTGACAAAATTTATAGCAAAGGTCGAATCTTATGGATGTTAATATCGTTGATGTAGCTAAAGCGGCAAAGGTATCACCGACTACTGTCTCGCGCGTGTTAAACAATAACCCGCTCGTTAAGAACAAAACGAGGGAAAAGGTTCTCATGGTTATTGAGCAAATGAATTACGTTCCCAATGCTGCAGCCAAAAATCTACGCCAGCAAAAAACGTTTACTATTGGAATAATTGTGCCTGATATTATGGTTGCGTATTACTCTAATTTAGTAAAAGGAATTCAGAACAAGGCGCATTTGGAGAAATTTAAAGTCATTATCTGCGATACCCAAAACAGCAGAGAAATTGAGCTCGGTTATCTTCAAATGCTAACGAACAGAACGGTTGACGGTATGATCCTAATTGAGTCGTTACTGCCGAAAGAGACGGTTATGGAGCTGCTCGACAGAGGTTATGTTATAGGATCTATTGGACGAAGCATTCTGGATTCCAGAATTTATAACGTCCAAACGAATACGACAGAGGTTGCCATGCACGTGGTTGAGCATCTCATCGAGCAGGGGCACAAAGATATAGCATTCATAAGCGGCTATAATGATGCGATCGATAGCTTGGATCGTCTGGAAGGCTACATCAAAGGATTAGAAAAACACGGCATTCCGTTCCGGCCAGAGCTTGTGGAAAATGGCGATTTCAACAAAAGAGGCGGATACTCAGCTTTAAAGCGCCTTTGGGATGCAGGGCAGAAGTTCACAGCTGTTTTTTCTGCCAATGATGAGATGGCATTAGGCATTTATGCCGCGTGCAGAGAAGCGAATGTAAGAATCCCTCAGGATCTAGCTGTTTTTGGCGTAGACAATGAAAGAGTTTCGAGATATTTGGTGCCTCAGCTTAGCACGGTTAATCAATTAAAGATTGAAATGGGCTATGCTGCTGCGGAAATGCTTATCAAGAAAATTAAGGGCGAGATGRCGGACGACGATGAGCGTATTGTCGTTGTTGATTCTCAGCTGTGCATTCGTGCTTCTTCTAATTATAAAAGAGTGCAATCATAATTTCAGATTATGAATATCTCTTTTTAATAAAATGAAATCGATACCATTTTAAAATATAGCCGCTTTGCATACAAGAGACACGACTTCCATGTTCTCGTATGCGACAGCAACCATTTATGAAATCGTTTTCAAAAAGTAATGCCTAACCTTAGGTACATGCAAGTGTATCCATATATCATTTGAAAAAAGGGGATAGTGAAATGAAAAGTAGGAAAATATTTTCATTATTACTGGTATTGTCGTTATTCGTCACCGTATTAGCTGCCTGTTCAGGCGGGAACAACAAAACAAATGAAGGATCTACTTCTACTGCTACGAATAAGCCGACAGAGGACAATACCAAGGCAGAAGAGACGCCATCATGGCAAACAGAGAAAATTACATTAAAGTTTGCAAGCTGGGAAGACCCGAAGATGGAAGGCGAAATGATGAAAGCCTTCATGGCAAAATATCCGAATATTACAGTAGAGAAAGACGATACGATCAACTGGCCTTGGACAGATGCGTTGACTGCAGCAGCCAGCGCGAGCAAATTGCCTGACGTGTTCTGGGTAGAAAGTGTACCTGTAGGCGTAGAGAACGAATGGCTGCTCGATCTGTCACCATATTGGGATCAAGATGAGGAAACGCAGGCTATTTATCCGAATATTGCGAAGCAAGCGGTTTATGGCGGCAAGCGCCTAGCATCGCCTACTTTCCAGTTTATTATGGGTGTCTATGTGAATAAAACGCTGCTTGAGAAAAACAACATTCCGCTTCCTGGATATAATTGGACCATTACAGAGATGATCGACATCGCCAAGAAGGTATCCAAGCCTTCGGAACATATTTATGGGATTTCAGGCCCGTGGGGCAATCTATCTTTCAATGAACACTGGCCAATGGCGAATGATAGTGCGCTAGGCTACAACACATTTGACGGTGAGAAATTCCATTTCACGAATCAGCAGTGGATCGATGGCTACAACCAACAGCTTGAGCTTCGCAGGTTGAAAGTGGAAGAAAAAATGACTGGCGAAGAAAAAACAAAAGTATTCGGCGAAGARGGAGCTTGGCCGCTGCAGAAAGGGCATGTAGCACTCGGAATTGACGGTTCTTGGAATATGAATTCCTTGCCGCCGGAAATGGAAAAGTCGGGAGCTGGCGTCGTAGATTTCTATCCATACCCAGCTGGCAATGCGGGACAAAAGATGCCTGTAGTCCTTGACTATATCGGTGTATCCTCCACAACCAAACATCCAGAAGCTGCTTATGAGCTGATGAAATTTATGTCATGGAGCAAGGATGGCTGGCTGAAGCGTCTTGAGCTGAACAAGGAATTAAACATCAACATCGATAAATTCCCAGTTGCTGATTTCCCTGAGGTATGGGAGAAGCTGACGGGCGAGCTGAAGCTAGACGGTGCGAAAGCAGCCATTGGATTGCTCGGCGATGCTGTTCCAGATTATAACAAGGTTCTTCCGGGCTGGAGAGAATTCAGTGCTTGGGCATCCGATGAACAAAAAATATATGAGAAGTTCGCAAACGGTGAATTAAAGCCTGCTGATAAAGCGAAAGAAATGGAAGACAAAGCAAATGAGTTCGTAGGTCAAGCGCTGCAAAGATTAAGTCAATAATACAGATTGACCGTAGATGCGGGAGAAGCTTTATGATCTTTCGCATCTGCGGCATTAATGAAGCATAGGCAGGGAAGAGACCATGAAAAAAACTTATCAAATCTTACTGATATGCTTGATGATTGCAGCTCTTCTTGCTAGCGGACTCCCGGGATCGTTAGTACAAGCTGAATCGGAGCAAGCGGCAGCGCCCAAGGCAGAAGGCTCAGCGGATGCGCTTAATCTGCTGGAGAAGACCTATTCAGAAAAGCTTCAAGAGTGGTCTGAGGTTCCTATCATTCCAAACGCGAACATCATCGTTTCACCTGCCAAAAATGTGGAAAACGCAGCATTACTAGTCTCTCTACAAGATAGCTTCAATTACGGCCAGGAGACACTTCGTTGGAATAAAGACGCAAAGATCACGTTCGACATTCATGTTGAAAAAACGGGGTTATATCAACTAGCGTTTGATTATTACATGCTGGATGACAGCATTTTGCCCACAGAGGGTTATTTGCAAATCAACGGACAATACCCGTTCTATGAAAGCCGTCATATTTTGTTTCCTAGCAGGTGGGAGAACAAACCTCTTGCAGAAAAGTGGGATCGTTATGGCAACGAGCTGCTGCCGCGTTCCCAGAAAGTGAAGTTATGGCAGACGGTATATGCCATGGATTCTAGTTATTTTCATATGGAGCCTTTAAAGTTTCAATTAAAAGAAGGCTTGAACACCGTTACGTTAGTCAATACCAGGGGAGAGTTGCTGCTTGGCGATGTGAGAGTAGAAGCCCCTGCCCAAATACAAACATATGAAAACTATTTAATGAGCTTCCCAGCAGAAGAAACGGGTGCTGAGCGCATCGACACACTGCTCATAACCGAAGCGGAGCAACTGCTGTATAAAAACGATTCCTCCATCAGAGCAGCCTCGTCACGCGATAGCAAGGTGACGCCCTACGAAACGAACAAGCTGCTGCTCAATATGATCGATGCGGGTTCCTATGAAGAAGGCGGTCAATCGCTGACGTGGGAGCTGGAGGTTCCTCAGGATGGGTACTATCAAATTGCTTTGAAATACTTGCAAAATACTCAATATGATTTGCCCGTATTTCGCCGAATTGAGCTCGATGGCGTAGTTCCTTTCCGCGAGGTGGACAATTATGCTTTTCCTTATACGAAAAAATGGCGGAATGAGACGCTTGGCAGTGAGGATAAGCCTTATCAATTTTATATGACGAAGGGCAAGCATACGCTCAGCATGACAGTGAATTTATCACATATGCGTCCTCTAGCAGAGGATATCTTCGCCAAAATGAGAGAGATCAGCCGAATGACGCTGGAAATCAAGAAGCTGACAGGAAATAAACTAGATTTGTATAGAGATTGGAATCTACTTGAGTATATGCCGGAGCTAGATAAACAGCTCTCTAGCTGGGCGGATGATCTTGATCAACGCTTCGAAGAAATTAGCCTGCTTAACCCGAAGGTGAAGGAAATTGGCGAAATTGTCAATTTGAAGCTGGCTTCGAAGCAATTGCGATCCCTTGCGAAGGACCCTAACGAATTGCCCAATCGCCTAAATCTGTTTTCTGAAGGGTCGGCGTCTGCCTCTCAATTGCTAGGTACGCTTTTGCAGAGCATTTCAGAGTCTCCGCTTGCACTTGACCGGATTTATGTTTCTCAGGATGGCAAGCTGCCGTCTCCAAATGCAGGTTTTTTCAAGAAATCAGGGGAAACGGTTAAACGCTTTTTCTTATCCTTTACGAAACAATCCTATTCAAGCTCAAACAAAATAAATGGTGAGCTGGAGGTTTGGGTCAATCGCCCAAGGCCTTTCGTTGAGCTCATGCAGAAGATGATCGATGAGCAGTTTACGCCGGAATCGGGCATTGCCGTTAAGCTGTCCATTATGCCGGACGAGAATAAGCTCGTTCTGGCTAACGCATCCAATCGTCAGCCGGATGTTGCCCTAGGAGTGAGCAACTGGATTCCCTATGAACTGGCCATTCGGAATGCGGCTATGGATTTGCGGCAATTCGCTGGTTACGAGGAGAGCATCAAGCGTTTCTCCAAAGGTGCGATTATTCCATTTTCGTTTGAGGAAGGCGTATATGCATTGCCGGAAACGCAAAATTTTTGGGTGCTGTTTTACCGGCAGGATATTTTGGATTCGATGAAGCTGTCGCCGCCGGATACGTGGCAGGACGTGGTTGAGATGCTGCCTGAGCTGCAGCGGCTTGGCATGAACTTCTATGAGCCGCTTGCCCAGTACAAAGGCTTCAAGCCTTTTAATGCAACGACGCCGTTTATTTATCAATTCGACGGAGAATTGTTTGATGAGAGCGGGATGAACACCGCAATCGACAGTGRGCAAGCGCTTGAGGGCATGAAGTTTATGACCGACTTGTTTACGATCTACAACTTGCCGCAGGACGTACCGAATTTCTATCACCATTTCCGTTACGGCACAATGCCGGTAGGGATATCTGATTTCAATACGTATATTCAATTGAAGGCGGCTGCACCGGAAATCGCCAACACATGGAAGATCGCGCTGCATCCAGGCGTGGAGAAGCCGGATGGAACGGTAGCAAGATGGGCGCCGACAGGCGGACAGACGGGAATGATATTTAAAGGCACCGACTATGCAGAGGAATCTTGGAAGTTCCTCGATTGGTGGTTGTCAACGCCGGTTCAGGTCGAATTTGCCAATCTCATGCAGACTACCTATGGCATGACCTTCATGTGGAACACGGCTAATCTGGAAGCGCTCGAGCAGGTACCATGGCCGGAGGAAGACAAAGAGGTTATTTCCGAGCAGTTCAAATGGGTGAGAGAACCTTCTCGCGTGCCAGGCGCTTATATGGTCGAGCGGGAAATTAGCAATGTTTGGAACAGGGTTGTCTTTAACGGGGATAATCCGCGAACGGCCATTGATGATGCTGTAGTACGGACTAATCGTGAAATTATGCGGAAGATGGAAGAGTTCGGCTATTATGCGAATGGCAAAATGATCAGGCCGTATCCGGTTCCGACCATATCATCGATAGACAAGTGGGTTGAGCGAAAATGAAGACACGCAGATTTAATGAGGCTTACCTATTTCTGACGCCTTATCTTTTGATGTTCGGCACGTTTATTATTATCCCGGTAGTGGTAGCGGCAGGCCTCTCCCTTACTTATTTCAATACGGTAGAGGCGCCGGAGTGGATCGGCTTCAAAAACTATATCGATCTGCTTACGCACGATGAAATCTTTATGCAAAATGTTCTGCCCAACACGATAAAGTTTGCTTTGATCGTAGGACCGGGCGGCTATGTCATTTCATTCCTGCTTGCTTGGATGCTGGCGCAAGTTCCGAGCAAGCCGCGCACCATTCTTGCCCTTATTATTTATTCTCCTTCGATGACAATGGGAGTAGCGATGTCAGTCGTATGGACAATTATCTTCAGCGGTGACCAAGCGGGATATATTAACTCCTTGCTGCTTAATTTAGGGCTGATTAACGCTCCGATACAGTGGCTGCAGTCACCCGAATATTTGATGACGATCATGATTGTCGTGTCATTATGGAGCAGCATGGGAGTTGGTTTCCTCGCTATGCTTGCAGGTGTTCTGAACATTGATCAAACGATATACGAAGCAGGTTATATCGATGGAATCCAGAATCGTTTTCAAGAAATTATTTATATTACGATTCCCTCGATGAGGCCGCAGATGTTGTTTGGCGCAGTGATGGCGGTTGTAACGACCTTCCAAGCCGGTGAAATCGGCGTTCAGCTATCAGGCGGCAACCCAACTCCGCAAAACTCGGGACAGTTGATCGTCAACCATATTGCTGATTATGGCCTCATTCGCTATGAGATGGGGTATGCAAGCGCGATTTCTGTTGTGCTGCTGATCGGCGTATATATGCTGTCTAAGCTTTCGTGGAAATTATTCGGTGAGAAAGAGTAGGGGGTGCAAGTTTTGTCTTATCAAGGTACAAAAGTCAATCCGACCAAGTTCCACAAAAGTCAGCTGAAATTTTATGCCATTCTTATTCCTTTGGCGTTTTTTATGATGCTGCCAATCATATTTATCATCTCGCATGCATTCAAGCCGATTGATGAGCTGTTTGCATTCCCGCCGCGCTTTCTCGTACAGAAGCCGACATTTGATAACTTTAGAGATTTGTTTTTTACGACGTCGACATCAGGTATTCCGTTCAGCCGTTTTATATTCAACAGCTTGCTCGTAACGATCTCTGTCATGTTTTTTTCAGTATTTATTAGCGCATTGGCTGCTTATGCGATGGCCAAGATGAAATTCAAGCTGCGCAAGGTGTTGTTTGAGGTGAACACGCTTGCCCTCATGTTCGTGCCAATCGCGGTACAAATTCCGCGGTACTTGGTCGTAGATCAGACCGGTATGCTGGACACCTATTTTGCTCATATTTTGCCGCTGCTGGCCATGCCGATTGGGCTGTTTCTGCTGAAGCAATTTATTGATCAAGTGCCCGAGGAGCTGAAAGAAGCAGCCATTATCGACGGAGCGAGTGAATTTACGGTGTTCAGGAAGGTCATTGTACCTGTCATTATGCCCGCGCTTGCTACAGTCGCCATTCTTGCTTTTCAGGCGGTATGGAACAATGTCGAGACTTCAAATTATTATGTCAACGATGAGAGCTTGAAGACATTATCGTTCTTCATGAGCTCGGTTGCGTCGGGGTCCGGCAACACCATCGCGGGTCAAGGCATGTCGGCAGCTGCATCGCTGCTTATGTTCGTTCCGAACCTCGTCATTTTTATACTGCTGCAAAGCAAAGTGATGAACACAATGGCGCATTCAGGACTGAAATAGAGGAGACTCCGATGAAGAACATTAACGGCAAGGTTTTGTTGCTTGTTCTCGCCGTCTTCCTATGGCTTGATTCCTCATCCATGGTGCTCGCTGAAGCGCCTTACAAGACCTATACGGAAGACCATAACAGGCAATTTGTACGAACGCAGGATGCTTATCATCCCGCAGGTTCAATTGAGAAGGTGGGAGATCTTGAGTTTTCCGGGCCTTCCGATATTTATATCGATGCGCGCAACCACATCTATGTTGCAGATACGAACAATCATCGTATCGTCGTCCTCGATGACGAGGGGCAATTCATTCGGGTCATCGGTGAAGAGGTTTTGCAGACGCCGGTTGGTGTATTCGTTGACCATAAAGGCGATGTGTACGCAGCGGACAGCGGACTGAATCAAGTCGTTAAATTTGGCGCTGACCATGCGGTAAAGCAAATCTTTGCGAGGCCGGAATCGCCGCTCTTTGGCAAGAACAATCCTTTTAAGCCGATGAAGGTGACGGTCGATAAGCGCGGAAACGTATATATCATAAGCGAGGGATCGACTAACGGCGTCGTGCAGATGAGCTCGAATGGCGATTTTCTTGGCTATTTCGGCAGCAATGAATCCAAAGCGAGCTTTCGTATTATGCTGGAGCGGTTTTTGTTTACTGATGCACAGCGAGCGAAGTTATTCAAAAATGTACCGCCTTCTGCTACAAGCATCGACATTGATCAGAAGGGGTTAATTTATACGATTACCCAAGGCGACGAGGGAAGATCTGTCAAACGATTTAATATTTCCGGCTTCAATTTATTGCCTGCGGATATGACTTTTCATCCGCTGTATACGGATCTATTTATTTCGAAGAGCGGCAACATTTATACGATTAGCCAAACCGGCATTATTTTCGAATATGACACTGAGGGCAATTTGCTGTTCTCGTTCGGTGCACCCGATGATGGGAAGTCGCGGATCGGCATGTTCATTAATGCGGCTGGCATTGCAGTAGATGCAGGCGAAAATATTTATGTCGTCGACAAGGAAAGAAATAATATTCAAATCTTTAAGCCAACAGAGTTTACAAGTATGGTTCATCATGCGCTTGAGCTTTATAAGGAAGGGCACTACGTCAAGAGCCGTGAGCCGTGGAGTCAGGTGCTGAACAAAAACAACTTGTTCGACCTCGCGCACAAAGGACTGGCAGATGCCTACTACAAGCAGCAATTATATGCAGAAGCGATCGAGGAATATGTTATTGCGAACGATAAGGAGGGGTATTCCAATGCCTTCTGGGAAATTCGCAATCGCTGGCTTCAAAACAACTTGATTTATGTGCTGTATGTCGGAATTACTTTGTTCGTGCTGCGGATATTGGTTCGCTGGCTGCATCGGAAAACAGGAGTATTTCATTCCGTCATTCGGTTGAAAGAGCAAGTTTTCTCTGCAGCGTTTATTCGGCATGTAATGTTTGTTTCCCGATTTATTAAAAGCCCGTTGGAAGGCTTTTATGGCATCAAGGAGGAACGGAAGGTATCCCTGTGGTCCGCGACGTTCTTGTATGTGCTTTTCTTTGCCGAGTATGTGTTTGCACTTTATTACACCGGCTTTATATTCAATAACGTGGAGCCTTCCAGCCTGATTTTGTTAAAGGAGATTGCCAAAGTATTTGCGCCGATTGCACTATGGATCATTGCGAATTACTTGGTGAGTACAATCAATGAAGGCGAGGGCAAATTTTCTGAAGTGTACAAAGGTACCATTTATGCTTTGGCACCGTACTTGTTGTTCAGCCCTATCATCGTCATCGTCTCGAATGTACTGACGAACAATGACGCGTTCCTGTACAGCTTCTCAAGCAACATCATCGTCGTGTGGTGTGCGGTTCTCCTATTTATTATGGTGAAGGAAGTCCATGACTACACGGTCCGCGAGACGATTCGCAATATTTTGATCACATTATTTGGCATGTTGATTCTGAGCTTAGTTGCATTTATTGTGTATGTGCTGCTCGATCAGGTATTTGATTTTGTTTATTCTGTCATACGGGAGCTGATGATACGTGCGGAACTCTAAATGGATTAGGCCAGTTGTAACCGCCGTCATCATAGCAGCAGCCTTTGCCATCGTATATGTCCTGTTTTTTGGTAACGGCCGCTCTAGCAGGGAGACGGGTGCGATTCCAGATTCGGAGCTGCAGTCCGCGTTTCCTGATCATAAAGAGGCAGGGTCAAAGCTATCCTCCGATTATCGCAAGGTGGCGGAGAATGAACATCTTGAGCTGTATCTCAAAGAACAAAGCTTGTCCATTCAAGTGAAGGATAAGCGCTCAGGCTACATGTGGTCTTCCGAAATCATCGACACGGAATCCAATGAATCGTGGAAAAATTTCATGGCATCGGGATTGTCTCTTGATTATTTCGAGGAGAGCAAGCCGAATGCAACGCGAACGGATCTTGTCTCTCAAGCGAATAAATCGATAACCCTCGAGTCGCTTGAAAAAGGATTTAAAGCTATTATTCGTTTAGATGATCTGAAGCTTGGAATGGAGCTGCATGTATCGCTGGAGAAGGACCAATTGGTGGTCCGAATTCCGCAGCAAAGCATTCTTGAGGGAACTAAAACGAAGCTTGGGTCCGTATATGTTTATCCGTTTCTTGGAGCAACCAAGGCTGGTGAAGTTGACGGTTATATGTTCATTCCAGACGGATCAGGTGCATTAATCCGGCTTGCAGACAATAAGGGGAAATTCAAAATCCCTTATGAAGCGAAGATTTATGGTACGAACGAAGGCATCGAAACAGTTAACCGTGATATTTTCACAAATCCACCGCTGACTGTGCAATATCCCGTATTCGGAATGGTTCACGCGGAAGGCGGCAACGGACTATTCGGCATCGTAGAGAATGGTCAATACAATGCCAAAATCGTTGCATATCCGAATGGAGTCAATACGCCATACAACTGGACGACGGCACAATTTCTATCTAGAGAGTCTTATCTTCAGCCAACGAGCCGGTCACTTGGCGGTGTCATCGTCTATGAGAAGGCTCGCAATCCAGAGGATATTCAAATTCGTTATACGTTCTTGAACGGCAAGGACGCAAGTTATGTTGGCATGGCCAAGACGTATCAAGCATATCTGGAGGAGAAATCTATTCTTGTGAGAGATAAGGGGAAAGCAGACACAGCGATTCCTCTGCAAATGGATGTTCTTGGCGCTGAAACTGAAAATGGCATGTTCGCCAAGCGACTTATTCCGATGACGACGGTATCTCAACTGGAAGAGATGCTTGGAGATATGAAGAAAAATGGCATCGGAAATGTGAATGTAGTTTATAAGGGCTGGAATGAAGGCGGGTATTCAGGAACGAATCCATCGCCCGTGAAATATGAGTCAGCGCTTGGCTCGAAGAAGGATTTCGAGCGACTCGCAGCATCGCTTCGGGAAAGTGGAAATCCGCTTCATTTGTACAGCGACTTTACGACGGGCAATGAAGCGTCCAAACGATTCTCTGCGCAGACGGATGCCGCCAAAAAAATCGATAAGTCAATTTTGACGATACCAACCTATGAGGAAGTATACAAGACTATCTATTACTTATCTGCCGAAGCCACGAGCAAGCTGGTTAAACAAAATACAAAGCAATATGTGAGCCAGAACGTAAGCGGAATTGCTGTGGATGAGACGGGCTCTGTGTTATTCTCCGAGATGGCCGGCAAAAGCCGTTCAAGCCGCAGTCAAACAGCACAATCTTATAAAGCTGCTATGCAAGGTTTGTCGGATGCCATTCCATCCTTGCTCATGTATGCGCCAAATGATTATATGCTTCCTTATGCCGATCAAGTGCTAGACGTGCCGATGGAGTCATCGCAATATATTTATATCAGTGAAACGGTGCCATTCGTACAAATGGTGCTGAAGGGCTATAAGGATTATTTTGCCCCTTACAGCAACTTCTTCGCTAATCCGCAGGCAAGCCTACTGCGCATGATCGAGACAGGCTCTTATCCATCCTATTATTTGACGCATGAGACATCATATAAGCTGAAGCATACTAATTCGAATGATGTTTACACGTCTGCATATAAGGATTGGCGTGATTCGATGACGGAGACTTATCGCATTTTAGATGATGCGCTGAAGCCGACAATAGGTGCGAAGATGCAAAACCATGAGCGTCTAAGCGATGGCATTGTTAAGGTTTCTTATGACAACGGAGTCGAAGTGCTCGTGAATTACACGAATCGCGACTATCAATGGGAAGGCGTTAGCGTTCCGCCAAAAGGCTTTCAAGTAATCGAGGTGAACCGCTGATGGCCAAAATCATAATGACCAACAAACGTAGAAAGGCGATTATCGGTCTGGCGTTTGTGTCGCCATGGATCGTAGGATTTTTTGTTTTTACTTTATATCCGATGCTATACTCCTTATTTCTTAGCTTCCATCAAGTGAAAATTACACCTGTCGGCGTGAAAACAAAGTATATCGGCTTTGAAAATTTCAATTATGCATTTTTCTCTGATCCCGTGTTTGTAGAGAAAATATTGAATTATGTTATGGAAATGATGCTGAACGTACCGATCATTATCGTTTTTTCATTGATCATTGCGCTATTAATCAATCAGAAGATCAAATTTCGCGGCATGTTTCGGACGATATTTTTCCTGCCAGTCATTATAACGAGCGGGCCGGTCATTAACGAGCTGCTTAGCCAGGGTGCGTCCTCCATTCCGAATATAGAGCAGTACGGCATGTTCACGATGATTGAGAACAGCTTGAGCCCGATTATTGCGGAGCCAATTCTGTATTTGTTTAAGCAAATCATTATGGTTCTCTGGTTCTCCGGCGTTCAAATTCTTATTTTCCTAGCAGGGCTGCAAAAGGTAGACCGATCCATGTATGAAGCGGCTCGCATCGATGGCGCGTCGGCATGGGAGTCCTTCTGGAAAGTGACGCTGCCAGTGCTTATGCCGCTAGTGATCGTAAATGTAATCTATACGATCGTTTACGTTTCGACGTTCGCGCTTAATGAAATTATTATTCTGATCAAAAACAATATGTTCAGCACCATTACCGGATTCGGTTACGCTACCGCGATTGCATGGATTTATTTCATCATTATCATGATCGTGCTAGCGATATGGACTGGACTGCTCAGAATGAAGAAACGATAAGGAGGCGAGCTGCATGTGGAAAAGACAGACGTTAGTCGCTGCGAGCAAAGTCCGTAAGCTGTTGTTCGGAATGGGAGAAAACGACGGATTTGTGTTCAAGGCTGTAGTATATCTCCTTCTGATCGCGATCGGCTTTGTCTATTTGTATCCGATGTTATTTATGCTGGTGAACAGCTTCATGAGCTTGGATGATTTGGTCAACTCCATGATCAAGTGGATTCCGTCAACGCTGTATGTCGAGAATTATTCGAAGGCGCTGAACGTGCTCGATTATGAAAAAACGCTTTTGCAAACAATTGGGGTGGCAGGCCTTCCGGCCTTGCTGCAAACGATATCGGCGGGCGTTATCGGTTATGGCTTTGCTCGATTTGAGTTTCCTTTTAAAAAGATATTGTTCGTGCTCATGCTCGTAACCTTTGTTATTCCGCCGCAAATTACGATGATGCCGACGTATCTTTTGTTTAAGCAATACGGGCTGCTCGGCTCGCTGGAGACGTTTATATATCCGGCCATTCTCGGGCAGGGTCTAAAAAGCGCATTGTTTATTCTCATTTTTTATCAGTTTTTTAGAAGCATACCGGATGTGCTGGAGGAGGCTGCGGAAATTGATGGAGCGGGCAGCTTGAAAATCTTTTACCGCGTTGCCGTTCCTATGGCGCTTCCTGCAATCATTATCGTCTTTCTTTTCTCATTTGTATGGTACTGGAATGAAACGTATTTAGCGGGTCTTTATTTCGGAAACGAACTGACCATATTGCCGCTGGAGCTGCAAAAATTTACAGACAGCTACAATAAGGTGTACCCGCCGGGCACTCCTGGCAGTCAGTTGAATGAAGCGATTAAGCTGGCTGGAACGCTGCTGACGATTGCACCGCTGCTCATTCTCTACTTTGTGCTTCAGCGCTGGTTTGTGGAAGGCGTTGATCGGGCTGGTATTACCGGTGAGTAAGAGGAGGAGCTTGGGTGAAGAGACTTTTCAAGATTTCTAGTGTTTTTATAGCAATTATCTTATTAATAATGGGGTGCAGCATGGAAAATAAAAAAGAAGCTCCGCAGCAGAAAAATGGGTGGAAGCTCGTATGGAACGATGAGTTTGATGGCAAAGAAATCGATCGGACCAAGTGGAAGCATGTAACCGGAGGATCAGGCTTTGGGAATAATGAAGATCAGTTTTATACAGAGGATGCGGCCAACTCTTATATTGAAGATGGCAAGCTAGTCATCAAAGCGTTGAAGCAGGAGCATGGGGGCAAGCCGTATACGTCCGCGAAATTAATTACGGAGGGCCATGCGGATTGGACGTACGGCCGGTTCGAGTTCCGGGCTAAGATGCCGCTTGGCAAAGGAATGTGGCCTGCCATATGGATGATGCCGACGGACATGGAGAAATACGGCGGCTGGCCAAGCAGCGGCGAGATTGACATTATGGAGTATCTTGGACACGAGCCTGAGCAGGTGCATGGTACTTTGCATATGGGCAATCCTCACATTTATAGAGGCGGGAAAGTAAGTCTGGAAGAAGGAACGTTCGCAGAAGCGTTTCATGACTTTGCTCTGGAATGGACGCCAAGCGGGATGAAGTGGTACGTCGACGATAAGGAGTTTTATCAGACAACGACATGGTTCACGCGCAAGGATGAGGCAGCGGATAACGAGCCATTCCCTGCACCTTTCGATCGTGCGTTTTTCTTGCAGCTGAATTTGGCCGTTGGCGGCAATTGGCCGGGTTATCCAGATGAGACGACGGTTTTCCCGCAAACATTCGAGCTGGAGTACGTTCGGGTGTATCAGCCGGCAGACGGAAATTAAGAGACGGCAAACGATACGGCGAAATAGGAATGATAGATGTGAATTGGAGGAGAAACCGATGGATCTTCGTTTGGTACAGCAAGAAAAGATGAACATGATTCAAACGACGATGGAACTGCGCGAGGTAAGCGGAGTGGCAGTCCCGTTTCAAAATGGCATTCCTGTACCGTCATTTGATGCTCAGCAGCGTTTGAAGCTTGACTTGAAGGGCATGTGGAAGAAGGAAAGATTTGCTGCGGATCATGATTTCTCATTGTCTGAGCGCAATGATCGGTGGTTCGAGCACGCCCTTCTTGAAGCTGGCGGACGTACTGAAGTGGACTTTGATGATTCTGCTTGGGCGCAGCGTCCAACTACACCGGTGTGATCCATGACCTATACATTAGCGGAACTACCAAATGCCATATACCAAGAGTAAACATCGTACCGCTCGATATTGAGGGGCGTGTGAAGTTTAGTGTCGTTCTGGAAAACCGTGGACCTGATGCTGTAGAGGTGAGCGTTAGCGGGCAAATTTTTGATGCGGATCATGAAGCCGATGCATTCTTAAATTCACCTCTCGCAGCGGATATTAAAGGCAAGCAAACAAGATGGACGGGCGATTTAAATTGGACGGAAGCACTAGCTCCTTATGAGACGAGGGTGATGGAAGCGATTGTCCATATTCAAGAGCCTCGCTTATGGGCATTTTGGCAGCCAGAGCTGTATGTAGCGGAATTTGCAGTTGTATATGGGGACCGTACTGCCCAGTTGGATCGTTATGCGTCGCAGTTTGGCATACGTACAGTTACGACGGAAGGTACAAAGCTGTTGTTGAACGGACGTCCAGCATTTCTTGCCGGCGTTGCTCGCCATGAGGAATGGCCGGATACAGGGCGGTCTGCGACATGGAAGCAAATTCGAGATGATTTGGTTCAAATGAGGCAGTCCATGCATGTTAATTTTGTTAGAACGGCACATTACCCGAACCATGCATACACGTCGTTATTGACGGATCGGCTCGGACTTGCAACCGTCAGTGAAATTCCGCTTTGGCAATTCACTCGTGAGCATTTTGAGGCACAGGAGCAAAAGCGGCTTTCCGATCAAATGTGGAGGGAGATGATTTTCTCCCAATACAACTCTCCTTCCGTTCTGATGTGGAGCACGCAAAATGAATCCGTTGAGGTAGAACTGCGAACGGTTTACAACAAACGTTTAGTGAAGGACCTGAAACAAAATTATGCGGATGGACGTCTCACGACCCAAAGTGCGGCTGCAGACCAGCCAGGTGCGCATGATCCTTCCATGGAGCCGCTGGATTTGGCGGGCTGGACGATGTATTTTGGCATATTCCATGGCAGTACGTATTATGAAGGCACAAAAGATTTTCTGCAAAAAGCGCATGAGCTTTGGCCGGACAAGCCGATATGGAATACCGAGTTTGGGCACTGGTCCTCTGATCAGGATACGATGGCGGCAGAGCAGATGAGAACCTATAAGGAAACGCTGCAGGCGCTGATGGAACGAGCGGTCATATCTGAAGATGGAGAGGCTCAGCTGAGAAGTGATGGTTTTCTCGTCGGCATCGATTTCTGGATTATGTATGACTGGTACGTGAACCATAACAATTGGATTGATACATTCGGGATCTATCATATGGATAGAAAGACGATGAAGCCGGTTGGAGAAGCGCTGAGTCAGGATTATGCTAGGTACACCGCCTTCGAGGGTGGGTTTATTCATCAACCAAAGCGTGAATCGCAATAGACATAAGAAGAATTTTTTCTAACATAGGGAGTTATCCTTTTAGCTAAAACTTCAAAAAACGAGCCATAGTAATCATTCTATAGGCTCGTTTTGTTTTGCTGATCGGTCTGTTAGTATGGCATACTGAGCAAGACAGATGTGAATCTTTTTTGCAGGCAGTCACGTACCTAAGTAAGATGGAAAGAACAAATGGACGACGGAGGCATTCGATGAATAAAGAACAACTTATAGCATTGTTTAATAAGGAACAACGGATAGATCAGACCATTGCTGGCTTTCGCCGTGAAGTAGAAGGTGGACTGATAAGGCAGGTTTCCCTTACAGGCGGTGAAGGTTATGTAACCTACTCAGCATTAACAAATGAAACGGTTCAACATGCGATTAATGAGCAGCTATCTTACTTTAAGCAATTGGATCAGCGGTTTGAGTGGAAGCTATATGACTACGATCAGCCTGCCAATTTAAAGGATAAGCTTCTTGAGCATGGATTTACGATTGGAGATCCCGAGGGATTGATGGTTATGCAGCTAACAGAAGGTGATTTTATGTTATCCTGTGAAATTCCATCCTCTATCATACGAATCGTCGATGAAGCAGGAATCAATGACATCGTCTTACTGGAAGAAGAAATTTGGGGAGAATCACATCGCGAGCTTGGAGAGGAATTAATACGAAATTTGAAAAATGATCCGGATAGCCTGTTTATCTATGCAGCTTATGAAGATGGAAAAGCGGTCAGTGCGGCTTGGATGTATTTGCATAATGGAACTTCCTTTGGAAGCTTATGGGGTGGTTCAACCTTGTCGGCTTATCGAAACAAAGGGTTGTATACTTCTTTACTTGCTGTACGAGCACAGGCAGCTTGGGAAAATGGATTTCGCTTGCTGACGGTAGATGCTAGTCCGATGAGTCTTCCTATTTTGAAGAAAAGGGGCTTTGATCTTCTGGCTTATTCTTATCCATGTGTATCGCCAAGTAAAGAGGAAAGGAAGGAGATAGCTTTTGAATAAAATGTTGGAAATACGCAAGGCGGTCGAGGAGCTTTCTACAGATGATGTGAGACAGGCTCTAAAGCTAGTTATGCTTCAAATTGAGACAGCGGAGCAGAATTTAGAGGCTCGAGAAGATCTTTTTAATAATTTGAAAGAACTTTACGATTCATTGCTGAATTCCCAAAACAATAATAAGAGAGAGCTGGATTCGGCTGTCACGAAAATTCATATCGTGTTTGGAGACTCTGTTGCAGGCAGTTTGAAACTGGCTATTAAACAGCTTGGGTTAGCGGATTCCAATAAGGTCATTACTCTTAATGAAAGCTTCTCTATAGGCCCAATATGGCAGCTGCATACGGAAGAGGGATGGCATAAGAGAAAGGAGTGGTTTAGAAATCATATTAATGTTGGTTATGACGAATCATATTTTGATATGGAAGATGAAGCCTCCTCTCATCAAAGCTTATTAGCACAAATTCCAGAGCAAGCTTCAATTGTCATATGGTGTGGCAACAATGCTCATGAACAGACTGGTTTGCGTTATGCGCTGTATTTGCTTAGACACCATTTAAATGGTATTTACGTGTTTAATGCAGAAGAGGCCTGCAGTAGAAGGTATAATACACCTGAAACATTCATTAACTATTTGCAATTAGGAGAGGTTCCGGTAGATAAGTTAAAGGCTGTTATAGGTGAAGCAGAGGAAAATGGGCAGACAACTGGCGACATAAGGCAGCAACTGGAGAAGGAATGGCTAGCGCTTGCAGAGCATGATGAGGTGCTGCGTATTTGGAATCAAAGTAAAATTCAACATGTAGATGAAGATTACTTGGATGATTATTTGTATGAAACGGCGGAGTCGCTGCTGCAGCATAAACCAAAAGATGAATTTATAAAGGCGGCCAGAGTAGTTGGCCAAGCATTGGGCTATTATGAGCAATGTATTGGAGACAGCTATTTCGAATATAGACTGCGCGAGCTTATTTACACAGGCAAATTAGAAATCAAGGGAGTGCCTCGTGCAATGAGGTTTTATAGTGTAAGGCTGAAATAAGCCTGCATGATCTCCCTTTTATTTATCCAGATGGAGCTTTCCCGTCATGTCGACAGGAAGGCTTCTTTGGGCTGGACATGAGATTAAAAGTCCTGCATTTATTTATAGATTAGATTTTGTAGATTGGCGATAGAGAGTTGGCGTTTGCCCTGTAAATCGTTTGAAAAATATGCTGAACGTATGAATAGATGAGAATTGCAGCTCTTCTGCGATTTGCGAGATCGCTTTCGACGTGCTTCGAAGCTCAGACTTCGCTTTATCCAAGCATAAGTGACGAACATATTCTCCAAGGGGAATGCCAACGGCATTTTTGAATTCCCTTGCGAGATGCGAGCGGCTGATATGGATAGACTTTGCTAGCTGCTCGGGATCATAGTTATAGCGAACCTCGCGATGCAGCTGATTCATTACTTCAGTAATCGCGTCGTTAAGCGGCCTTGGAGGGGCCTCTGCTGCTAAAGCTGGATCAAGAAAATAACGGAGCGTCGTCACAAGCAACTGTTGAAATAGCCCCTCCACCATGGGCAAGCTTAAATAAGCTTTATTTTTAATTTCCGTAATCATATGCTCGAATAGTGCTTTTACTCTATTATCTTGATCATGAGCGATTCGTTGAAGCCCGATGCGATAAAATTCAGGATACAAATGATGGAGCCTCTCCAGCCTAAACCCGATGTAATAGAGCTTGAAAGGCTTATGTTTTCCTGCTAATCCAAAATGGATTTCTTCAGGTTTAGTAAGCAGGAGCTGCCCTTTCTCAATTTCATAAACCGTTTTATCGATTTTGTATTGACTGTACCCCTCATCCACGTAGCACAATTCGAAATGATCATGATAATGAATCGATGTGCTCCAGTTTTCATAATGGTTCACACCGAGATAATAAATATGGCTCGCATCAGAATCGAAGGGCAATTCGATTCGAAACTCACTTTCGTTCTCAATAACAAGATGCTGTTTGGGTACCTCGTTCTTTAATGATTTATTTTCACTCATTTGATGACCGCTTCTCCTCTTCAAAACTTTTATCTTCGATTATACATCTCCAGCACAAAATCTCAACAAGCAATGATGATCGAAAACTTTAAATCTATGCATAGAATTGCAAAATACATCGTATTTTAACCGGTTTATAATGATCATATGTTTAAAATATGAATGCATGAGGTGCATAATATGTCTATGAATGGTCAACTGCGTGATGATTGTCTCCCTGCACAAGAAGATCTCACATTTTTTGCTGAAAATGGTTATTGGGTTTCCCCTGTAATTTTCTCAGAAGCTGAGCTTTCCGAAATAATCGAACATCAGGATCGTCTATATCGCGGCGAATATGAAACGGGAAGAGAACCGGTAAGCCAATGGCTCGAAGGTAAGGACAATCCGCGGGCTCTAAGGAAAACAGATAATTCGCATTGGTCTGACCTTACGCTGCGCAAAGTAGCGGTAAACGCTACGATCGGGGGAATAGCAGCTGCACTAATGAAGACGGATACGATTAGGCTATTTCATGATCAGCTGCTTTATAAACCAGGCAGAGGAACGGGAAAGGAAACAGCAAATGTAGGCTGGCATCAAGATTACGTATACTGGCAATGCTGCGCAGAGCCGACTCTTATTACGGCTTGGGTTGCTTTTACGGATGTAGATGTGTCAAAAGGCTGTATGCAGATGGTAC
>NZ_JBFRDK010000120.1:0-20533 GCF_052113545.1 Paenibacillus sp. TAF43_2 | reverse complement strand
CGAAACCCCGAAACCCCGAAACCCCGAAACCCCGAAACCCCGAAACCCCGAAACCCCGAAACCCCGAAACCCCGAAACCCCGAAACCCCGAAACCCCGAAACCCCGAAACCCCGAAACCCCGAAACCCCCTAGGCCCCCTCTACAATACTTTAGCTGCCTAAATACGTTTTCGGAAAGAGTGTTGGAGTGTGAATCGACTGTATTTGAATTGTGAAGGTGGTGTACTTGGAGAGTGCGTGAACCGATTGTGAGTATAGATAAGCGCAGAAGTGCACTTGTTTTTAATAAATGAGGTGGAAATTACACAGATAGGTGCACAAGTGCATCTATTTGAGCAGTTTTGAAAAGTAGCTGGTGGAATAAGTGTATTTATGCGCTTAAATGTTGCTGCTAATCGGAGTGAGCCCACTAAACTAACTAATTTTATATTCTTGGCATCTGTAAGGAGTGGCGACTGGATGTGTGGGGGCGTGCATTTGTAAGTGTGTAAGGAGTGCGATTGGACTGCATGTGAATAGTGTAGGTAGAGTGTTGGTAGTGTGATTAGAGTGTGCGTGAACCGATCGTGGAGTATAAATAAGCGCAGATGTGCACTTGTTTTTAATAAATGAGCTGGAAATGACGAGAATAGGTGCACAAGTGCATCTATTTGAGCAGTTTTGAAAAGTAGTTGGCGGATTAGGTGTATTTATGCGCGTAGATACCGCGATGCTGTTGATAACCCGGGAATGTTCACTAACTAGTTAGTTTTATATTCTTGGCATCTGTAGGAGTGGCGACTGGATGTGTGGGCATGCTTTTGTGAAGTGTGTAAGAAATGCGATTGGACTGTATGTGAATTATATAGGCAGAGTGTGTTGGTAGTGTGATTAGAGTGTGCGTGAATCGATCGTGGAGTGTAAATAAGCCCAGAAGTGCACTTGTTTTTTATAAATGAGCTGGAAATGACAAGAATAGGTGCACAAGTTCATCTATTTGAGCAGTTTTGAAAAGTAGTTGGTGGAATAAGTGTATTTATGCGCTTAGACGCTTAGATACCGCGATGCTATTGCTAATCGGAGTGTGCTCACTAAACTAGTTAGTTTTGAATCCTTGGATCTTGTAGGGTGTGGCGACTGGATGTGTGTGCGTGAACCGATCGTAGAGTGTAAATAAGCGCAGAAGTGCATCTAATTGAGCAGTTTTGAAAAGTAGTTGGCGGATTAGGTGTATTTATGCGCTTAGATGTCGCGATGCCGCTGCTAACAGGTGTGTGCTCACTAAACTAGTTAGTTTTATATTCTTGAAATTTGTTGTGAATTGCGGCCGGTTACGTGAGAGAGCGTGCATTTGTGAAGTCTGTGAAGTGTGCAAGGAGTGCGATTGGATCATATGTGAATTGTACAGGCAGAGTGTTGGTAGTGTGATTAGAGTATGCGTGAAKCGATCGTGGAGTGTAAATAAGCGCAGAAGTGCACCTGTTCACAACAAATATGATGGAAATAAAGCATATAGGTGCAGAAGTGCATCTATTAGAGCAGTTTTGAAAAGTAGTTGGAGGATTAGGTGTATTTATGCGCTTAGATGCCGCGATGCTGCTGCTAACCGGCGGCGCATTAAATTAGCGCGTCAAAATGAGCTGAGATAGCCATATATTTTGATCCAAGCCCCTGCTTGTCAAACTAGTCCGCATAATTGGTCAAGTCCCCTCATAGACATGTTATCAGCCAGTAAAAAACAATGTGCAGAGGGGATGATTACATGCGTCGCATGACATGGACCGCGGCAATATTATTAATTTTTTCATTAGCATTAGCAGCTTGCGGAACGAAGGACGCCGAGTCCGTGGTTAAGGAGCTCGACAAGGTAGTAAACAGTATGGAGAGCTATCAAGGAAGCGGGACGATGACGCTGCGAACGGGACAGCAGCCACTCGAATACAAGGTGGAGGTTTCCTATCAAAAGCCGCAATTTTATCGGATCAAGCTGACAAATGAAGAGAAGGACATTACACAAATCGTGCTTCGCAATGACGACGGCGTATTCGTTCTCACACCGAAGCTGAATAAAGTATTCCGCTTCCAAAGCGATTGGCCGCAAAACCAAGGGCAAGTATATTTATATCAAACGCTCATTCAAAGCATTCTAGTTGATAACTCACGGCAATTTGTAATCGATCAAGATGCTTACGTGTTTGATGTCATGGCTAATTACAACAATGGGTCATTGTCTCGTCAAAAAATTTGGCTTAATAAAGCAGACTACAAGCCGGTTCAGGTTGAGGTCAGCGATACGAATGCAACGGTAATGGTCGAAGTGAAATTTGACAAATTTGATTTTGGTCCAAAATTTGATAAAGCTGTGTTTGAGACAGAAGCAAACATGAATACTGCTCCTACTAATCAAGCGACGGAAGAGCCAACGATGACTACGCCGGAGCAACCCGGCAACAAGGGAACAAATACGAATACTGAAGTAGAAGCAGGAACCCCAGGCAATAAAGTGGACAAAGACGGGAATAAGCCAGGAACTGACAGTGCAGTAGACGGTAATAATCAAACGAATAATAGCGGCAATGCTGCGGAAAATGAAGGCGATGGAGCTGCAACGGGCACTGCTCCTGAAGCTACTAATTTCACAGCAATGGAACCTTCGTACATTCCAGATGGCGTGGGCGAGCCGGAATTAGTTGATATCAAGTTTGGCGGTAATCCAGGTTTGATGCTACGTTACACTGGCGATTATAGCTACACGTTGATTCAGACGGAGCCAAAAGATCAAGCAGTCTCCTTAGTAGATGGGGTGATGGTCGATCTAGGCTTTACGTGGGGTCAGCTCAGCGGTGATGAACAACAGACGCTCACCTGGACTTACGAGGGTCATCAGTTCCGGCTTACCAGTGCAAATCTGCCTGAGTCCGAAATGCTTAAGGTCGCACAGTCGGTACAGGGAGAAATCGGGAAATAAAGCGGGGAAAAGAACGAATTTCCAAGACGTACTAGCCAAATCCGAGGTTCGTTTCATTGACAGTCTTAGCAGCAAGGTTTAACATTATTGCTATTGATGTTTGCTGCTCGGACTGTTGTGGCTGAAAGATGAGGAGAAGGTGAAAGACTTGGATTCGTTTTATCGCCCGACTAGGGTTGAATTATCACTTGATGCATTACGACATAATTTACAAGCTTTTCGCAATGCCATGCCACAGGACTGCAAGCTAATGGCTTCCGTTAAGGCTAACGCTTACGGACATGGCGCGGTAGAAATAGCAAGGGAAGCAGAGCGCTTTGGCGTGGACTATTTAGGAGTCGCTTTTCTTGATGAAGCATTGCAATTGCGCAAGGCAGGCATCCTAACCCCGATTCTTGTACTTGGATTCGTGGCTGCGGATGCCTTGTCTGTCGCTAGAAGCAGTGATATTACAATAAGCCTGTTCAGGGATGACATCATGGAAGCAGCTGCAAAACTGCCGCCTGACATAAGTGGACGAAAGCTTAAAGTTCACATCAAGATCGATTCCGGAATGGGACGGCTCGGCATAATCGGGAAGGACGCTGCGATATCTTTTATTGAAAAGGCGCTGCAGATACCTCAAGTTGAAGTTGAAGGATTGTTTACGCATTATGCGCGTGCGGATGAAGAGGATAAGAGCTATACGATCATGCAATACGAGCGATTTCGAGAAGTGGCAGATTATGTCCAGCAGAATGGATTGCCTATACCGATTATTCATGCGGCAAACAGCGCTGCAGGCATTGACACTCCGCAATTTGCGGATGGTATGCTAAGATTGGGAATTAGTATGTTTGGTCTTTATCCTTCTGAAGAAGTTAATCAGCAGCGAGTGGAGCTGAAGCCGGTCTTGACGCTGAAAACAGAAGTAGTTATGGTCAAAAAAGTACCTGCCGGCTGGGGAATCAGCTATGGCACTCGTTATTTTTCAAAAAGCGAAGAAGTCATCGGAACACTTCCGATTGGATATGCAGACGGCTTTAGTCGCATGCTAACGGGTAAAGCCCACGGACTTGTACGAGGTGTAAAAGTGCCAATCCGAGGTACGATATGTATGGATCAATGTATGATAGCGCTTGATGCTGCTTCTGATGCGGGAGCGTTGCCAATTGAGCCAGGTGAAGAGGTTGTGCTCATTGGTCGCCAGGGCAATGAGGCTATTACAGTGGAGGAAGTAGCTGAGCAGCTAGGAACGTTAAATTATGAATTAATCTGCATGCTTGCTACACGAGTACCTCGCGTATATGTCAGAGGTAACCAAATAATAGCTGTGCAAAACCCCCTAACTTAAACATCATTCAAATTGGTAATTGTTTCATCTTACAATTTTTCGTAAATGAAGAGGATTTTCGCCAAATATCTCGAATGTAGTAAGGCAGATCATCTATAATGGCTATACATGAAAACATACAGCATATTTGATATACGGCTATCATAGATATGTTGAAGTATAGCGACGGCAATATATTGTCATAATGTGTATTAAGGTTATGGAAAAGTTTTGGGGGTGCGAGTTCGGTGGCCAATGTACAAAATACCAAAAGAATCATGATTAGCCTGCCAGATCACTTGCTGGAGGAGGTTGACGGGATTGTAGCCAAGGAAAACTCCAACCGCAGCGAATTTATTCGGCAAGCCATGAAGCTGTATTTGGTGGAGCGCAAAAAACGTCAAATTCGAGAATCCATGCAGCGCGGGTATATGGAAATGGCGAAAATAAACCTGAACATGGCCTCGGAAGCTTTTCAAGCGGAGGAAGAAGCAGATCATACGTTAGGCCGTCTCGTTAGCGGGGTGTAGAGGTTGATTGTAAAACGTGGAGATGTCTTTTTTGCGGATTTATCGCCTGTCGTCGGATCGGAACAGGGTGGTGTTCGCCCCGTCTTGGTCATTCAGAATGATATTGGAAACCGTTTTAGTCCAACGGTAATTGTGGCTGCAATCACAGCTCAAATTCAAAAGGCAAAGCTGCCTACCCATGTTGAAATGGATGCAGCCGCCCATGGGTTTGATCGTGATTCCGTCGTATTGCTTGAACAAATTCGAACGATCGACAAGCAAAGATTAACGGATAAGATTACGCATTTGGATGACGAAACTATGCGCAAAGTTGATGATGCTTTGTTAATCAGCGTTGGATTAATTGATTTTTAATGAGTGAGAGGGCTATTTGGCATAGGAAGGGATTTCCCTTCTGCTGAATGGCTTTTTTTGTCGACTTTTACTGAATGTTGTTGAACTTGGAAAAATAATGATAGACAAATGAAAGTTCAATTTGCTATTATGAACTCAATTACTTATTGCAAACCTATATATGAGCTTTATTATGCGAAGAACGCACGTAGTACGCCTTAGTTGGCTGCTGCTGCGTTCTTTTTTTGTGCTCAGAGAGGAATGGGGATGAAAAAGAGACGAAATGCAATCATTAGTTTAACAGCTGCGGTGTTGTCGGCAAGCCTCGTGTATGGCATGTATGAGCTGCAACGAATTCAAATCCAGGGGGAGGAAACGGTAGCTGTTCTCGTACCCAAACGATTTATTGGGGCAGGCGAGCGGCTTAAGGAAAGCGACTTAGAGTACAAATTGGTTCCGCAATCTGCTTATGTCTCCGACATGGTATTGAAGCTGGAGCAGGCTGCTGGGAAGGAAACGATGATCCCCCTTGGCAAAGGGGAGCCTCTCTTGATCTGGAAGGTCGACGATTATTATTTGCAGCCTAGAAGAAGCGAGTCGACATTTCAAATTCCGAAGGAGTATATACGCTCGATTTCGAATGGGATCAGAGCAGGTGACAAGGTGCTTCTATACGCTTCAGGTGATGCGTCTCCCTCGATGAGGATTTTCTCTGAGGCAGTTACTGTAGCCTCGGTCAAGACATCTGGCAACGTCGAAATAGATAATATTGAGAACCCGAATTTATTTTCGCTGGCAGAGGGAAATAAAGAGCAAATGTATGCGTCTAGGCGGGAAGCTAACGGAATGATTGATTATTTGAATTTAAATTTGTCGGAGGAACAGTGGCTTAAGCTCGACAGCTTATGCAAGGGAGGCTCTTTGAAGCTAGTTGTTGCTTATAGTCCGACATCGCTTGATTTGGTTGCTGGAGAGGAGGCTGAGTAATTGTGAATGGAACACCAGCGCCTCTTGCAGTATTTATTGGCACGACTCCCAATATCGGAACGACAATCGCGGCGTTTGCAACCGCATATCGTATGGCGGAAGCATGCGGCAAGCCAATCGGCTACTTATGCCTTAATCTCAAAAGCGCGAAGATCCATCGGTATATCGGTGTAGACGAGCCGCTTGTAACGCTTGATAAGCTTCGTCCAGAGCTTCGTTCCTATACGATGACGCCGGAGAAGCTTCGCAGGGCCGTATATTCTGTGCCAGATCAGCCGAATTTGCAGGTGCTGTTCGGTAATCTCATGAGAGATCAAGCTGAATATTTCACACCAGAAGAAGCGGAGCATTTGCTTTCTATTGCGGAACAAACTTTTGCATTTGTCATTTTGGATGTGGGTGCCTATTGGGACAACGCAGCGACTATTTGCTCTATCCGTAGAGCGGGCTCGCGCATACTCGTTACAACTCCTGCATTATCGCATTTTCAAGAGGATGGAAGACGCTGGATAGGCCAAGTATCGCCATTATTTGAAGTCGCGCCTGAACAATACGATTCGGTCATTATCAACGGTCCATGGAGAAACGGAGGTTATCAGATGAAGCATATTTGCAAAGAGCTGGGAACAAAGGCACTTGGACAGCTTCAATTAAGCGAGCCAGTTTTTAGTCAGTTGGATAGTGGGACGTATGCACAGTGGCTTAAGGTTGATACGGAGGGCAAGCAGGTTATGCAGGAGCCCGCCAAAGCAATGATGAAGAGGCATAATATACGCAGTATGAGCACTTCTGTTGCAGTACAGCCTTGGTATCGCAAACTGTTAGCGCATCGCAATGGTACGAGTTCGTGACAGCGGGGCAAAATCGATTTTCGCCTTCCCAATTCGCAGCTCAAATGCAATCGGAGAAAGAAAAACGTGAGCATGATGCAGTTGGTTCTTATTTGCCATCGGACGGACAAGAGGAAATGGGCAAGCTTGCCGATGATATTCGAACTTATTTAAGCGCCCCGCACGGGCTTGGCGAGGAAGAGCGCAGGCAATACAGCGAGACGTTGAACCGTGCAGTGCTTGGTTATGCGCAGGAGCGTGAGCAAATTCTTGCGGTTATCACGGATCGATTAATTAGGCTTCGAATACATGGAGCAGCTAATATACAGCATTCGTTTCAATCGCTCGCAGAGGCGTTATTTGCGGAAGTCATAGGATTGAATGTTCTGGAGCTGGTGCTTGCTGACAAGGAAGGCTTGGAGGAAATACAAGTCGTTGGCGAGAGGATTTTTACGGTAAAGAATGGGGTTACAAATTCTTCAGGCTACCGCTTTAACGACATTCGAGAGGTGGAGCGCATCCAGCAAAATTTAGTGCTCTACAATAATGACCGCATCAACCCGCGTAAACGATGGGCAGAGGTGATGCTGCGAGATGGGTCGCGTGTTACGATGACAGGTTTTGGCTTCACGGCAAACCCGACCTTAACGATTCGATTCTACACGGTACGAAGCTTCAGCCTTGAGACATTAAGTAAACAGGAATACCAGACGATTAATGCGCGAGTAGAGAGCTTGCTTAAAGCCATCTTAGCTGCACGATTCAATATGGTCATAATTGGACCGACGAACTCTGGAAAAACCAATTTAATGAAAGCTTTAATTGCTGAGCTACCTGATGAAGAACGAATCATTACGATTGAGAGTCGATTTGAGATGATGCTGGGGCGTGATTTTCCAAATAAAAACGTTGTGGAATATATGACCGATGAAGAGGATTCCTATCATCGCTCGGATCAAGCTTTTAAGCTCGCGCTCAGGCAGTCGCCGCAGCGCATCATCCATGCCGAAATTCGCGACATGGATGCAAACATTTATGTCCGTGCATGCACGCGTGGGCATACCGGAAGCATGACGACCGTTCATGCGAATAGGCTGGAGGATGTGCCAGAGGCGATAACCGATATGTGCATGCTCGACGGAAGAGGCATGAACGCTGAACGGCTCGCAAAACGAATTACACAGTATGTAACCGAAGTCGGCATTGAAATGAGTTACTTGGGCGGACGGCGAGTCGTTAGTCGGATAGGGGAGCTATGCTGGGAGAATGGGCAGACAATCGTTCGAGACTGGGCAAGATTTGATGAGTCGCGAAATGATTGGCAATTTCCAATGGAGCCAACTGTGAGGTCGGCTAGCAGGCTAATCACAGGGGGACACCACGATGAATAAACTTTCCACAGCAGCAGCGGCATCCTTATTATTTTGCTTAATGTTTATCGCGTTGTATCACCTGTTCAAGCTGTGGTCGGCTGAGCAGCAGCTTAGAAGCAAGCTGGCTTACCGGGCAAATAACGGCTGGCGCAAGAAGCTGGCTGAAGGGTTCAGACGATATAGCTGGCTGCATGATCATTTGAATGAACTGCTCGAGACGCTCCGATTGAAAATAACGCCTGCTACCTTTGCTTGTGTATCAGGATTGCTGCTGCTTGCGGGGATTGCTTCTGGGGGCATATTTTTTCAAAGCGTCAAAGGAACCTTGTTGTTCGGCGCGTTGCTAGGGTTTTTCCCTTATACAATATTACGAGCATTGCTGGTACACCGCAGAATGCAGACGCAAATGGATTTTTTGCCTGCGGTGGAGCTGTTTTATCAATGTTATCTCGTAACAGGTGAGCGGCATGTCAGGGTTGCGCTGCAGCGCACGGTGGAGGAGAGAAGGCTGCTCGGACCGATGCAGCTTGTTTTTGAACAGCTGTATCGTAATTTATCGGTTCGAGGCGATGATGAAGCAAGCCTGAGGCTGCTCTCCGTTTCACTTGGCCATTTGTGGGCGGATTATTTCGTTCATATTTTGCGGGTGGCGCTTGTTGAGGGAGCTCCTATAACAGATAGCTTAAAAGAGCTTCTAACCGATATGCGCAAGGCAAGAAGAGCGGGCGAGCAGGAACGAAATCGATTGCTAGAAATTCGTGTAGCTAACTTCACGCCAATATTGTTCCTAGCTTTATTTGTAGGCATTAATCTCAGATACAACAAAGATAACTCTTATTATTACTACATCGTTGACCCGATGGGAAGAGATATGCTGCTAAATGCAATGGTGCTCATCTTTGCATCGTTCCTAATGGGTTTGTGGCTTTCACGCAAAAAGATGTGAAAGGAGGCAGTAAATGCCTGAATGGACAGGAGTATCAATACGGTTAGCGCTGTTAATAAGTCAGTGCATAGGCGGCGCGGCTGCGATTTATATGCTTTTGCAGCTGTGGCCGGAGCGGCCATCGAGATGGAAGCACCTCGCTGTATTCGGGTGGCGAACGAGGCAAGCACCCGACAAGTGGCTGCGGCTTTTGCTTATTTCAAGGCAGCATCCGTCGTTTATAGAGCGGGAGCTGCTTCTCGCAGGCTGTGGTGTAACCATCGATACAGCTTGGTATGTTTTTGCAAGGCGATTATTATTAATTGGTGTAAGCGGGATGATTATTTTGGCTGCTGCATGGTATGAGCGTATAAACGCCTATATCCCCATGTCGTATGCGGGTCCAGGCTTACTCATTGTGATGCTTGTTTTGTATGTCGACCTAATATGGCTGCGTTCTATTCGCAAGGTGCGCACCCTGCAAATTACGAAAGAAATATTCATTATTAGCAGGCAGCTTCTTTATTTATCCGATTCCTCCCTGCATGTTCATGCGAAGCTTCTAAGATGTGTACCCTTTACGAGAGCGATGCGCTATGATCTTGAACGGCTTCTGGCTGAATGGTATCACGATGCGGGCGGCGCACTTCAACGGTTTAAGCAAAGGCTCGGAACGGAGGAGGCTTTGAGCTTTGTAGAAACGATTGATGCGCTTCGACTCCATGAGAGTCCGCAATATTACGAACTGCTGCGTGTACGTATAGAGGATTATAAAGAGAAGCTGGAGCTGGCTAAAGAAAGCCGTAAGGAATCAACCTCTTATTTTTTGTTTGTCATCGCGGGAATCCCCATCTTGTATACCTTTCAAGTGTTTATATATCCATGGGTGAGAGAAGGACAGAAGCTGTTTGAATCGCTAGGCTAATCATTAATCGGTTATTTTGGAAAGGAGGTGGTAGCATGCGTAATATTTTGATGACAGTCATGATGCTTGTTGTTGTTATCGTTTTGTTTAACTCAATCATCGCTGAGGACAAGACTGGAACTAGCAGTCAGATCGAATCGCAAGGAACAGCAGCCAATACGAAAATTGGCGCTCTGCTTCCTTAAGCTCAGCTGCATAAATTTATAAAGTAGAGCGGAGGTGTTCCATTATTGCGCTCAATACTTGTATCGATGCTGCTGCTTATTGCCGTAATTATTTGCTATCAAGCAGTTGCTGATGGTGATAAGGGAATGAAGAAGCAAATCGATGGGGCAGGCAGCTCGATAAGCAGCCATATTAGGGAAATGAGTCCATGAAGCAAATATTGGTTTTTGTTTTGTTTGCAGGGCTTTTATGCTGGCTTATGTTTTCGCCCATTTATAAGCATGTTCTCATTGTTAGACAAGCTGTTTTGCAGCAGGAGGTAGATTATTTACTGGAAATAGGCGCTAGTGGAACCTACGGCTACATTAGCGAGGAAATGCAAGTGCAATCTAGGCAGCGTATGGCTCGCTATGGCATGCAGGCTGACCAGATCGAATATAAACTAGCTACAACGAGTGGTGTCACAGCTTCAAACCCTAGCGCCCCTGTTGTAAGAGGGACCGGCATTTCGTTGACACTTAGCTACCCGTATGAGGATTTATTTGAAATAGATCGATTAATTGGTCTGGCACCTCCGCTGCCGAGCGAGCGAATGCGGGCTTTTGGAATGAAAATGAGTGAATATTTGCCATAACGGAAAGAGGTGAATGAATCGATGTACAAGCTATTGCTTATCGTGTTGATGATGACGGTCTGGATATCGATTCATTTGCTTCAGGTTGAAGAGGAGCTTGCGATGCGCACCTTGTTCCAAAGCAAGCGAGCGATTAATCGAGCTGCGCATGCAGCTGCACAACAGCTTGATCCAGCGGCGCTTGGCAATGGCGTGCTTCGATTATCTCCAGGTGAAGCGGCAGCGGCAGCGACTTTATATTTGCGGGAAAATTTAAGGCTGGATGAACAAGGCATGCCGCTGCCGGAATCATTTCTGAAAGAGCGAGTTGAGGTGCTTGTATTTGAGATCGTAAATGATGAAAAAACCTTTCCATACCTTTATCGAAATGAAACCTTTGATTATGAGGTGACGCTTAATCGGCCGGGAGTTGTGTTGATTGTACATATCGTATATCCGCGAGCGTTTCAAGTGATGGATGCCATTGAATGGGATATTAAGGGGGCGGCGGAGCTGGTAGCAGGTTGACGAAAATTTGGAAAATTGGTGTAATAAGGGGAGGGAAATAAATAGGAGTTGATTAACGAAGTGATGGATATTAAAGCAGATGTTCCTGCTGAGCTTATCGAACAACGAATTGAGCTATTGCAGGACGTTATGAAAGCAGAAAGTATTAATGGTTTTCTTATTACTCAAAATGTAGATCTATATTATTTTTGCGGATCTATGCAATCGGGTTATTTATTTATTCCAAGCATTGGGGAACCTACCTTTTATGTACGTCGCAGCGTTCAACGCGCTAAGCTGGAGACGGTCATTCAGGTAGAGGAACTCGGTGCTTTTCGTGTTTTTGGAGAAACGCTGGCAAAGAACTATGCGTATTTGTTTAACAAAGGAGAGGAGCTGCGGATAGCCGCCGATCTAGATGTGCTTCCAGCGCAGCTATACATCAAGCTGACGGAGCTGCTTGGCACATCGGGACGTTGCGAGCTGATGGATGGCTCAGCTCACATTCGGAGATTGCGAATGATTAAATCTCCATGGGAAATAAGCCGTATCGAGGCAGCTGCCGAAGTAGTGGCACAAGCATTAAGCGAGGCGCTGAATGACCTTAAGGAAGGAATCAGCGAGCTTGAATGGATGGCGCGTGTTGAATATGAGCTTCGCATTCGCGGACATATTGGTTTGATGCGCATGCGCGGCTATAACCAAGAGATAACGACCGGTATGGTTATTTCGGGAGCTGCAGCAGCGGTTCCATCCTATTTTGACGGACCTGCGGGCGGACTTGGTCTTGGCGGGGCATCGCCGCAAAGCGTAAGCAGATCAATCATCAAACGCAATGAACCAATATTAATTGATATTGGCTGCTGTGTAGATGGATATGTTATCGATCAGACACGTACAGCCGTAATAGGGAAGCTTTCTGAAACCCTTCACCATGCCTACAAGGTTTCGGAGTCAGTAATTGCTGATTCTGAGAAACTTATGATTCCTGGCACCCCTTGCGCAAAGCTTTACGAGGCTGCGCTTGAGAGCTGTGCAGCGGCAAAGCTATCGGATCATTTTATGGGCTATGGTGCGGATCAAGCCAAGTTTCTAGGGCATGGCATTGGGCTTGAAATCGATGAGTGGCCTGTACTGGCAAAAGGTTTTCAAATGCCTCTGCAGCCCGGCATGGTTATCGCAGTTGAACCGAAATTCACGTTTCCGGGAGAAGGCGTGGTGGGTATTGAGAATAGCTATTTAATTACGGAGCAAGGCGCTAGGGCGCTGACTCGTTCCAAGGCGGAGCTCATTCTTTTGCCTTAACAAATAGAGGGGGAAACGATAGAAATGAATCGAAAGTTAACGAATCGGCTTCATCGTGATTATATTACGGTTTATCGCATTAGTGAGCTAATCACGAACGGTATTTTTCTCGCTTTAATCATCGCCTATTTTTCTTGTGCAACGATTTGGGATTGGACGCTAATACCAGGATGGATCGCATTATCCATTTTTGCCATCTCTTTTATTATGTTCACTTGGGTTATTCCAGAAATGAAGTATACGCGATTTTCATATGAGCTGTTTGACGACGAGCTTGAAATTCAATCAGGTCTTATCTTTTTGAGCAATGTTCTTGTTCCGATGGTACGCGTACAGCATGTCGAGCTTGAGAGCGGTCCTCTGATGCGGAAGTATGATCTGGCTAGCGTATCAATAGTTACAGCTGCTACAACCCACCGGATCAGTGGTTTGAAGCAATCGGAAGCAGAGCAGTTGAAACGCAAAATTGGAATTTTGGCTAAGGTGGATGATCAGGATKAATGATCRCCGCACGCTTCATCCAATTTATATATTGTTCGGACTGCTGAATACGATTAAAGGTTTTATTCCTGTTATTTTGATCGGCGTATTGAAAGGGACCAGTTGGACTAATTTGAATTGGTACTGGTATACCGGGGCAGCCGTGTTATCTGTCGTATTATTAGTCTTTAGTTTTTTTGAATGGAAGCGTTTCGGATTTTGGCTGGAAGAGGATCGTATTATCATTCGAAAAGGCTTGTTGTTCAGGGATGAGAAAACGATCTACTATACACGTATCCACTCCGTTAATGTCGAGCAGCCGCTTATACAGCGGATACTCGGGGTTGCTCAAGTGAAGATCGAGACGCCTGGCGGCAATAAGAAGGCAGATGGGATATTGCCGGCACTCTCTATAAAAGAAGCAAATGACATCCAGTACATGCTTAGAAAACAAGCGTCGTCGATCGTTGTACCGACTGATCCGGCTGCTGAACATATCGCGGTCAATGAACAGGCTGATGAGCAGGTTGTTGTAAAAATAAACAATAAGCCGCTTACACCGCAAGCTCCGGCTGCCTTGGCCAGCACCAAAAAATCGGAGATAACGTTATCGGCTGCGCAGCTTCTTCAAGCAGCTGCGACATCGACTAATTTTGGTCTCGTAGCGGCGTTTTTGGCGGGTTTGTTTTCTTTTGCAGATGATATTATCAATCAACTTCTCCCGGATCACTTTTTTGAAACGGTTGTCGAGGATTCAACTAGTTTAATGCCAAGCTACATACTCATCGTAATTGTTGTCGTTATAGGAATTGTGCTGGCATGGCTTCTGTCTATCGTTTTATACGTGCTCAAGTATAGCGGCTTCTCCATTAAAAGAGATGGCAGGCAAATTGCAGTTTCTTATGGTTTGCTTGAGAAAAAATCGTTTGTTTTTGACCCGAAGAAGGTTCAGGCTGTTATCGTCAACGARGGACCACTGCGGCAGGCGATTGGTTATGCGGAAATCCAGCTTCAAATCGTATCATCGGATAAAAAGGAACAGCTTATGCTGCATCCTTTTCTCAAGTATTCCGATATTCAAACTGTACTCGAAGAATTTGTTCCTCAAATGAACATTCCTTCGAGAGCTAAGCTAATCCGTGCGCCGAAACGTGCCTTCATTTATTACGTTAGAATTGAGTTATTGATTACTCTGCTTTTATGTATCGCATTAGTCGTATTATTTAAAGCAGATGGGTTATGGTCGCTGATATTGTTGCCGCTAGTTATTTTGTGGAGAAAAAGCTGCTATAACGCTGCGGGGGTTTATTTGGGAGAAGGCCAGTTAACGCTTCGCAATCGTTTTTTATCACGATCAACTTATATGGTTAGGCGCCCGCAAATTGTAACGATGAGAGTAAGCCGCTCCATTTGGCAGCAGAAGAAAAATCTGTTTGCAATAGCGGTTCGGGTTCTGGGCAGCCCTTACGAATATCGTGTGAAATCACTCGATCGTGCGGACTTGCAGCCTGTATGGAATTGGTACAGCCGCAGTCATAACAAACAATAGAATAAGGTTTTGCTTACAACAGCTGCGGAAGAGCTACTATTTCCGCAGTTGTTTTATTTTAAAAAAATAAATTTAAAAGGAAATGAACGAAATGTGCTAGTGAACCGTCTAAGCTACAAGTGAATGAAAAAGAGGAGGTTGCGCGCTCGTGCATGACGAGACGAAGCTAATTAAGCAAGCAGTTCGCGGCGATTCGCGAGCGCTCTCTGAACTGCTGCGACAAAATTATTCATTTCTGTATCAATACGCACTTAAAGTAACGATGAACAAAACACGTGCGGAGGATGTCACACAGGAAACGATGCTTAAAGCGATTGAAAAAATAGCGACCTTTCAGAGTAAAGCCAAATTTTCCACTTGGCTTATAACGATAGCATCAAGACTTGTTGTTGATCGCATTCGTCGAAACGAGCTTGAAAAGCATTGGGTGCAAGAGGAGCAGTCGCTCAGGTCCATTCGCTACAATACTTTGCAGCGAGGAGATGAATGGCCCGAGGCGCTTCAAGCATTAGGTGATCTGAATAGCGATACTCGAATACCGGTATTGTTGAAATATTATTACGGCTACTCACAAGAGGAAATTTCCTCGATGCTGGATATCCCAGTAGGGACAGTAAAATCAAGGCTGCATAATGGGTTAAAGCAGCTGCGGAAGGAGCTAACGGAGCATGAAGAAGCTTAAAGAGGACATAGAGGATCAGAAGTGGTTCGACGATCAACTGCAAGAGACATTAAATCGATTTGATGCTATTCATGCACCGCATGTTCCAGAGCTGCAAAGATTCGAGGACATGGTGGATGCGCATAAGCAGCAAATGAAAAGAAAGCTATGGAAGGATCTTTTGATTTTTTGGCTGTTAGCTTGTTTGATTTTTGGAATGATGATGTGGATGTTGAATCGTAACTTGGTATGGTTCACTGTACTTCAAGTGGTCATTGCCGTTGGTGGCATAGGTTTTGTTGGCATAACGTTTGGCCTGAGGAAGGTGCGAACATGGAAGAGCTGAAGATCATACCGATTTGGGGATGGATTTTGCTTATCTCTGCTTTGATCGCACAATCAACGTGGCTATTCATTGATGCTCGTAAAAGGGACAGTATGCCTTGGTTTTGGGGGTTATGGGGGTTGATTCAGGCGCCGATGCCGCTTCTCTTTTATTTTATTTTTGTGCGGAGCGGATGGTTTCCACGTCGCCGTGGAAAAGGAAATGAATAGCCTGATCATTTTTAAATCGAACTAGGGGGGCTTTATAATGAAWWATCAAATCGAATTGTCGGAAATATTACCTATCATTGCACCAATAATCGTTATTCAATTGATATTAATGGTGATTGCATTGGTATTGTGCGCTAAGGCGGAGAGCACACGCGGTCCTAAGCTCATGTGGGTTTTAATTATTATATTTGTAAATATTTTTGGCCCGATCGCCTTCTTTATTGCTGGAAGGAGGAATGAAAGATGAGCGCATTGCTTCAGGTGAAGGGACTCACAAAAACGTTTGGTACAGTTGATGCAGTGGCTGGAATCGATTTTTCGATTGCGACAGGCCACTGTGTTGCCCTTCTAGGACCGAACGGAGCAGGGAAAACGACAACAATTAAGATGATTACAGGTCTGCTTAAGCAGACGGCAGGACAAATGGATTTTATGGGATCTGCTCAAGCAGGCAATCATCGTGAGTTGATTGGATACTTGCCGCAATCACCTTCGTTCTATAATTGGATGACTGGAACGGAATATGTGATATATGCAGGTAGATTATGCGGTCTCAGCGCTGCAGAGGCCAAAAAACGAGCCAAAGCGTTGCTGGAGCGTGTCGGGATTTCCTCTGCTGCGAAGCGGAGAATAGGCTCCTATTCAGGAGGCATGAAGCAGCGCTTAGGTCTGGCTCAAGCGCTTGTCCATCAGCCTAAGCTGCTTGTTATGGATGAGCCGGTTTCAGCGCTTGATCCGATTGGACGCAGAGAGGTGCTTGAATTGCTGCGTGAGCTGAAGCGGGAGATGACGGTGCTTTTTTCGACTCATGTTCTGCATGATGCCGAGGAACTGTGTGATGATGTCATTATTATTCGGAATGGGAAAGTTGCGCTGCAAGGAGCGATTGAGCAGATTCGCAATGAGCATCGTAAACCGATCATTGAGCTTCAGATTGAACGTGATGCAAATTCAGAACGCTGGTTATCCTCCTATGTAGAGCGTATCCAGCCGGCCTTTACGAATAGCAGCAAAACTAGTCTCTTTCAAGATGTTCAATTGTACAATGGCATTGCACGATTTACTGTAAACGAAGTGGATGCAGCTAGACGGAGTTTGCTTGAAGAATTGACGAGAGAACAAATTAAGGTAAGCAAATTGGTGATTGGTCATTCATCATTGGAGGATTTATTTATGAGGGTGGTGACTGCATGAGTACAAAAGAAATGAGTCGTTTACAGACAGTTACTGTTCCTTCAGCTGGATCGTCAAGCTTTACTCGATACATGGTTATGGTTCAAAAGGAGCTTCTCRAACTTATGCGAAGCTTTAAGCTGCTATGGGTGCCATTAGTATTTATATTGCTCGGTATTATGCAGCCGGTATCAACCTATTTCATGCCAGTCATATTGGAGAAGGCAGGAAGTTTGCCGGAGGGAACGGTTATCGAAATTCCTACGCCGCTTGGTACTGAGGTTCTTGCACAAACACTGCAGCAATTTGGCACACTAGGGGTTCTTGTTCTCGTGCTCGTTTGTATGGGGACGGTATCAGGTGAGCGTATCAACGGCTCAGCATCACTTATTCTTGTAAAGCCGATTTCGGTATTATCCTACATCTGCTCCAAATGGACCGCTATCGTTATGCTTACCTGGGGTTCATTTATAGCGGGCTATCTTGCTTCTTGGTACTATACAGACTTGTTGATCGGCGATGCTCCAATGGATAAGGTGTTTAACAGCTTGCTTATCTACGGTTTGTGGCTCACCTTTGTAGCAACGATTACGCTCCTTTTCAGCTCGCTGCTTCGGAGTCCGGCGGCTGCGGCGTTCTCGGCATTGGGGGGAGCTGTCATTTTATCCATTTTGACGGGGCTGTTTCCTAAGGCACTGGGGTGGAGTCCAGGCGCATTAAGCGGTTTTGCCTATCAAGCCGCGGTATCAGGTATAGAAAATAATAGTCGATTCGGTTGGTCGATTTTGATCACAATGATATGTATTGCAGCGTCTATTAGCTTATCAGCAACGGTTCTTCGCAGAAGTCCAGCTGTTGAATAATGTAATTATTCCGTCTATCAACTCTCTTCGATTGGACACCGCTATCATTTTTTAGTAGGATAGTAGTGAAAGAATCAGCGGCGAAGAAACAGGAGTTGAGGACGATGCTACAGCTAGGCACAAAGGTCGTCATTGTGGCTGACCAATATGAACAAAACCTGCCCATCGGGGAACATGGTTATATTATAGCTTACGACCGCAATGCGGATAATGTATTTGATTACGTGCTCAGAGTACCCTCTGCGAATCGTAATTTCCTTATTCCTGATGAAGATGTAGAACTTGAAGAGGTACTCATTCAAGATGAGGTTGACCGCATTGAACGTGAGGCTTTAATTGATTTTGCTCTTGCTACACATAATGAAGAATTGTTTAAACGAATTATGAACGGCGAAGTAGAAGCGGAAGCGGAGCCAGAGAGTACGGCAACGGAGACGCTTAGCCCAGCGGACTTTATTCGTCAGGTTAATTTAAAGGCTTGGATTTAAAAAGAATAGCTTTGAGCATTGACTGTTCTGTAGTCACTTTGGTGACCGCGGAGCAGTCTTTTTTTGTTCATAGAATTATAGAGATTTATGTGAGCTTGAGGTGATAAAATGGACGAAATGTTATGAACGGTGGAAGGGGCTACTGCATTGCACAGAGAGAGCGTTAAAAGATTGATCAAAATAGCAGTATTTCTACTTATTACAATCTTATTGACAGCCAGCCTGCAGATATTAACGCAATCTAACCGGGACTTGCCGCAAGCGAAGCGTGGAGTGCTGGATTTGTCTAATTGGAGCCTCGAGCAGGATGGCCCTGTCTTTCTTGATGGTGAATGGGAATTTTACGAAGGACAGCTGCTTACGCCTGCCGATTTTCACCAAAATAATTCGGAAATTTCTTATTTATCTGTACCTGCTACTTGGACAGGGAAAAACGCTGAAGGAGGTATGGCTCGAAAAGGCTTTGGGACGTATCGCCTTAAGGTTCTGCTCCAAGATGAAAAGGAAGGTTTGGGTCTGAAAACAAGAAGTATCCGGATGGCTCATCGGCTATTTATTAATGGCAAATTGGAAAGTGAAAGTGGACAGCCATCCTCGAGTAAAAAATTGAACAAGCCTGGAAACACGCCTTCTAGCGCTTTTTTTCAAACGGAAATGAAGGAAGTTGAGCTTGTCGTTCAGGTATCCAATTATGAGTTTGTCACCGGGGGAATCGTCAATTCGATTTCGTTCGGATTGGATTACGATATTAGCAAGATGAATGGCAGACAGCTAGGTATAGGAATTGGACTTGTTTTGATTATGGGTATGTTCGGGGCGTATCATCTTATCTTTTATTATCTTGGGCGGAGGAATAAAGCTTACTTGCTTAGCGGATTGTACCTGCTAATCTTGTCTTTAGAGCGTTCACTGAATGGTGAAAAAATATTTCAACAGCTGCTTCCTAACATTCCATTCGACATCACTTATAAGCTGCTTGATTTGAGCCAAGTTTTAAGTGCTATGGTCATTATTATATTTTTTTGTTCATTTGATGCTAGTCTATTGTCGCGGAGAAACTTAAAGCTGTTTCAAACGCCATTTATCCTTTATATTGCTGCTGTTTTGCTGCTGCCGTACAGCGTTCACATTAATGTAAAAGGTTTAACTTTATATTATTTAGGGCTGTTGGTCTCCTATATTATTTTGAAAATGGCTGTATTTTACATACGCAGTGAGAGTACTTCGTCTGAAGGGAAAGAATGGCTTCTGTTCATTGGGAGCGGTGTTTCTTTGATGGTATTTCTCCTTTATGATGGTCTCTACTCGACGAATGTCGTAGACACTAATTTAGTGGGAACATTCGGTATTATCGGATTTATTGTCATTATAAATATTTTGCTTGCTGTAAGATTTTCGAATGCCTATGAGAAAGCTGAAATACTCTCCCGTCAATTGCTCGTTTCCAATCAACTGAAGGATGAGTTTTTGATGAGTACCTCTCACGAGATCAAAACACCTTTGCACGGTATTATGAACATGACAGCTCATTTGCTTAAGGATGAGGATCATAATTTGCAGCCAAAGCAAAAACAAAATCTTTGGTTGATCAAGGATACTTCCACTAAACTATCTATGTTAATTCATGACTTAATTGATGTAAGCCGTTTGAAGCATGGAGAATTAAGGCTGCATATGACAGTGGTGGATTTGCGAGTAGCCGTCCAGATCGTATTTGATGTGCTGCAATTCGAGCTAGCTGGGAAGTCGGTGCGATTAGACAATCAGGTGGAAGTGGATATATGGGTAGTTGCAGACGAAAGCAGACTTAGACAGGTGCTCTATAATCTCATTTATAACGCAATCAGGCATACAGAGAACGGCTGGATAAGGGTTAATTCGAGTTTGTTGGACAATAGGGTAGCTATCACTGTTGAGGATACGGGAAAAGGGATTCCGAGCAATAAATTTTTGAAGGTTTTCGAATATTTTGAGCAGTTGGAAGAAACCCTTCCGACGGATGGTTATATGGG